>JAENWE010000265.1 GCA_016650185.1 Vicinamibacteria bacterium
ATCGCGAATGCCACTGGTTGCTCGTCCATCTATGGAGCCAACCTGCCCACCACTCCCTACACCGTGAACCGCGACGGCCGCGGCCCCGCCTGGGCGAATTCGCTCTTCGAGGACAACGCGGAATTTGGACTCGGCCTGCGTCTGGCGGTGGACTCACATCGCGGGCAGGCGATGCGATTACTCGGAGGCCTTGCAACCGAGGTCGGCGAGAGTCTGACCCTCGGTCTGCTCGAAGACGCCCAGGACACCGAGGCCGAGATCGCGGAGCAGCGCCGCCGCGTGGTCGAGCTCCGGTCGCGGCTCTCGGCCCTCCAAAGCCCCGAAGCCCGCCGTCTCGAGGCCCTCGCCGACTATCTGGTGAAAAAGAGCGTGTGGCTGGTGGGCGGCGATGGCTGGGCCTATGACATCGGCTTCGGCGGCCTCGACCATGTCCTCGCCAGCAACCGCAACGTCAACGTTCTGGTCCTCGACACCGAGGTCTATTCGAACACCGGCGGGCAGCAGTCGAAGGCGACGCCTCTGGGCGCCTCGGCCAAGTTCGCCGAGGCAGGCAAGGAGCTTCCGAAAAAGGACCTCGGTCTCATCGCCATGAGTTATGGCGGGGTCTACGTAGCTCGCATCGCTTTCGGCGCCAAGATGGCCCAAACCGTCCAGGCCCTGCAGGAAGCAGAGGCCTATCCGGGCCCCTCGCTCATCATCGCCTACAGCCACTGCATCGCCCACGGGTACGACATGGCGCTCGGGGTCGAACAGCAAAAGCTCGCCATGAGCTCGGGCCTTTGGCCCTTGTATCGGTACGACCCGCGGCGGGTGGGCCGCGGTGAGCCTCCTCTCCACCTGGATTCGGGACCGCCCAAGACGGCTCTCGCCGACTACGTGCGCAACGAAGGTCGCTTCCGAGTGGTGGAGAAAGCGGACCCGGCGCGGTTCCAGCATCTTCTGAAGGCGGCCGAACGCCACACCCGCCAGCGCTATGCGGTGTACCAGCAACTGGCGGGAATCACGGTTCCGCTGGACGGGACGCCCGCGAAGCCGGATGCCGCCCCGGCCATGGAAAAGCACTGAGGAGGAACCGATGAATCTCTCTACCCGGTATCTCGGTCTCGATCTCCCTCATCCTCTGATCGCTGGAGCCTCGCCCCTCGCCGACCACATCAATACCGTCCGCGAACTCGAGGACGCAGGCGCCGCCGCCATCGTCTTGCGCTCGTTGTTCGAGGAACAGATCACCCGTGAGCAGACCTCCGCCTTTCTGAATACGGAGCCGCACAACGAGTCCTCCGCGGAGGCCCTGACCTACTTCCCCGCTCGACAGAGTTTCGCGTTTGGACCAGAGGAGTACTTGAACCACCTCGCGAGAGTGAAGGCCGCGGTGAACATTCCGGTGATCGCATCACTCAATGGCTCGACCCCCGGTGGATGGCTCGACTATGCGCCGCTCATCGAGAGCGCGGGCGCTGATGCTCTCGAGCTGAACGTCTATCGCCTCGCCTTCGACCCATCCCTGAGCAGCCAGGACGTGGAACGCGAGGCCGTGGATATCGTCCGCGAAGTCAGGCGGACCGTCCGCCTGCCGCTTTCGGTGAAGCTTTCTCCCTTCTACTCGTCTCTCGCTCACTTCGCGGGAGAGCTCGAGCAGGCCGGCGCCTCCGGCCTGGTTCTATTCAACCGGTTTTATCAACCGGACATCGACCCGGAGGCCCTGGAACTCAACCGAGGTTTGTCGCTCTCGGACCAGCGCGAATTGCCCCTCCGTTTGCGCTGGCTCGGCGCCCTTTCGAGCCAGGTCAAGGCGTCCCTGGCGGTGAGTGGTGGGATCCATGACTCTCGAGACGCGATCAAGGCGGTGATGGCGGGAGCCCACGCGGTGCAGGTGGTTTCGGCGCTCCTTGAGAAAGGACCCGGACACTTGAGTGTTCTTCGTCAAGGAATGATCGACTGGATGAGAGAGTTCGAGTGGGAGTCTCTCGACTCCATGCGCGGCAACATGAACCTCAAACGCTGTCCGAACCCGGCTGCCTACGAGCGGGCGAACTACGTCCAGATGCTCCAGGGCTGGCGAAACCGGTAGCGGCCACAGGGCGGCGCGCACAATCTGCGTCGCCGCCAGCGCTCCGCTGGTTGCAGGATCGGCGTCCTGGCGTCCGTGGTGATGGCACCCCGATTGCACGGAGACATCGTGAGGTGACCCATGACTCCCAACCCTGTCCAGATCGAACGCATTCTCTTTCCGACGGACTTCTCACCGTTCTCCTCTCAGGCCCTGCGTCACGCGCTGGCCCTGACTCGAAAATTTGACGCTCGGCTGAAAGTCCTCCACGTTATCCCTCAGATGATTCAGCCCGGCGACTCGATCTACGCAGCCGCACCCTGGCTCCTGACTCCCGAAGCGCGTCAGCGGACGGAAGACGAGATGCGCCTCTTCCTGGTTCCGGTCCGTGAGGCGCGTATCGACCACGAAATCGAAATCTCTGAAGGCGATCCGTGGCGGGAGATCCTGGCCTCGGCCGAGCAGACGCCCGCGGACCTCGTGGTGATGGGGACCCACGGCCGGAGCGGGCTCGAACGGCTCTTCCTCGGATCCGTGGCGGAGAAGCTGATCCGTCGTCTCCCCTGTTCAGTGCTCACGCTCAGCCACGAGGAGGGACGCACGTGGGAGACCCCCGGCCTGGTGACCCGCATTCTGTGCGCCACCGACTTCTCGGCCACCTCCTCGGAGGCGCTGCATTTCGCCTTGACCCTGGCCGAGAAGAACGACGCCGAGGTCACGCTTCTGCATGTCATCGAGAACGTCCCGGAATCCGAGGACCCCCGGTTCCCGGCAAATCCTGCTCTCTCGATGCTGCGGGAGGAAAGTGAACGGCTGGCCCTCGAGAGACTTCAAGAGGCCATCCGCGAGGCGGACGGCAAAACCGGGAGGGTCGTGACCCGCGTGGCCGTGGGCCGCGCGTACCAGGAGATCCTGAAACTCGCCGCCCTTGAGCAAGCCGACCTCATCGTGGTCGGAGCGCAGGGACACGGTCCAATCGAGCATCTGCTCTCCGGTTCCAACGCTCAGCACGTGATTCGGCGCGCCACCTGCCCGGTGTTAACCGCTCGCCCGCTGCAGTTCAGGGAAGATTCCCAAAAAGCCCGACCCGGCAGCCTCGCGTTGGCGGTGCCCTAGACTCTGGAGGAAAAGAGAATCGGCTATGACTCACAACCGGGAGAACTCCCAGACTGAACCGAGCAGCCAGGCGGCGCCCGTCGAATCGCCCCTCACCCGGGTCGAGGACATCATGACTTCTGAGGTGGTGTTCGTCCATCCGGATGCCACCGTCTCTCGCATCGCTCAATTGATGCATGAGAAAGCGATCAGCGGGATACCGGTGGTTGACGAAGAGCGCCGGATCGTGGGCTTGGTCACGGACCTCGACCTCATCGTAAGAAACACACGCATCGACCCCCCGGCCTTCTTTCCTCTCCTGGACGGCCGGATCCCTCTGGAGACGGCGAGCCACTTCAAGAAGCGCATCCAGCACATGGTCGGAAGCAAGGCTCGAGACGTCATGACCGAAGAGGTCTTGACCGTAGGCCCGGAAGAGGACATCGAAGCCCTGGCCGACTTGATGGTCAAGAGAAAAGTGAATCCCGTGCCGGTGGTAGAAGGCGGCCGCCTCGTGGGCATTGTCGCCCGAGCCGACGTCATCCGCTGGATGGCCCGAGACGACGACGGGCCGACTCCGGATCAGTCTTCTTAACCAGCGGATCCCAAGATCGAGGTCATCGATTCTACAAACGGGCTGCCGGAGTCGCCCTCGCCCGCGGGTTGACGGCTTCGGCGACGATGCGCTAATCAGCGCGAAGGGCGTGGGCGGGATCCACGGAAAGGGACCGACGGGCGGGGATGTAGGCGGCGATCAGCGCCGCGAGCGCCAGTAGAACGCTGAAGCCGGCCACGGTCGCGACATCAATGGCGACAGCGCCTTGAAGCACGCTCGACAGGCCGGTTCCTCCGGCTATGCCCAACAGTCCCCCAAGGATCAGTCCGGCCAGAGTCAGGCGCCCGGCCTGGGCCATGGTGAGCTTCAGGATGTCGCCTCGCGAGGCTCCGAGCACGAGCCGGACTCCGATCTCGAGGGTTCGCAAGGAGACGCGATAGGCCATGACCCCGTACACGCCGCTCAGAGCCAGAATGAGGGCAAGAACCGAGAGGGACGTCATGATCCCGGCCACGAATCTGAGTCCGATCGTCGCCAGGGACAGGGAATGCTTCATGCTGCACACTTGGTACGCCGGCTGGTACGGATCAACCAGAGCGAGCGCACCGTTGGCTTCACCGGCCAAGGCGTCCACGCCTCCTCGAACCTTGACCGCGAAGTTGATGTCGTCCCGCGGCGACTGGGCGTAGGGCTGATAGATGGTTGGATAGTTTCGACGGGCGAACCACTGATGGACGACGTCCCCGGAGACTCCCACCACGGTCAGCATGGGCGCCTTCTCATCGCCGGCCTGGAATCTTCGACCCAGGGGGTCCTGGCCCGGCCAGTACTTGTCGGCGAACGACCGGGACACCACCGCCACCTGCTGGGCCTCCGGCGACGCATCGTCCCTCTCGTTCAGAGCCCGACCGGACAGGATGGGAAGACGGAGAGTATCGAAGAAACCTGCCGACACCGCTCGCGAATCAGCGACGGGAATCTCCGACTCGTTCAGCACCGGCGCGCCCTCAATTCGGATCGAGCGGGAGGAGTTTGAACTGCGGGCCGGAAGAACGTTCGCGTAGGCAACCGAGACCACTCCGGGAAGGACGCGGAGCCGTCCCTCCACCTCCCTCGCGAATGTCCGGCGCGCCTCGGGCTCGGCGTACTTGGTCTCGGGCAGTCCACGGCCACGAGGGCGTCGAAGACGCCCGAAGTCTGCTCCTTCCAATCCAGAAAATTGGCAGGCGCTACCGTCCACTGTTCCCAGGACTCCGCGTTAGGGTGGGTTTCCCAGAGCCGAACGAGCCGGCTCAGATTCGGGAAATCGAGCGGCCGCAGCACCATCGCGTCCACGATGCCGAACATGGCCACGTTGGCTCCAAGCCCCAGACCCAGAGTCACCACCAGCAGCGCGCTCATCGCCTTCCGCCTCTTCATGGTCCGGAGCGCGAGCCGGACGTCCGACAAGAAAGTGCTCAGCATGAACTGGTTAACGGGGGCTGGCCGACGAAGGTTCCCTGGCGAATCGCCGGCCTCGCCCTACTTATCTCCCTGGTACTTGAAGGACTTGTCCGGATAGGCGGGCGGTTTCGGGACTGACCGCGGATCCTTCTTGATCTCAGCCAGCAGATGGGCGATGGCGGCGTCGAGTTGGGCGTCCTGCCCGTTGAAAGTGGCGTGCGGCGGATTGTCGACCACCATGTCGGGGTCGAGGCCATGATTCTCGATCAGCCACTTGCCCTCGGGACCATAGACGCCATTCATGGGCGCGCGCGCGATGCCGCCGTCGGTGAGGCGGTTGGCCCCGGAGAGCCAGACTTCGCCGCCCCAGGTTCGCACCCCGATGACCTTCCCGAGACCCAGACGGCGGAAGCCGTCGGCGAAAGCCTCACCGTCCGAGGCGGTGTTGGCGTCCACCAGGACGACCAGATGGCCGCGCGGCGCGAACTGCATGTTCCAGTAGGGCTCTCCGGCCCGGCTCTTCCAGTACATCCAGGCCCGGCGCATCAGTTTTTCCAGGATGAAGCTGTCGATATTGCCGCCATTGTTGTGTCGCACATCGATGACGATGCCCGCCCGGTTGAAGGCCGGATAGAAATTGCGGTACCACGCGGTCAGATCGCCGCCACCCATGGCCCGGAGGTGCACATAGCCCAGTTGGCCGCCCGACTTCTCTTCCACGGCAAGACGGCGGTAGTACTCCCAGTCCGTGTAGCGAAGGTCCCTCTCTTCGGTGGTGGGGACCACAATGACGTCACGCGACGCGCCGGTCGTGCCCCTCCGCACTCGAAGCAGCACCTGGCGCTTTTCCTGGCCGCGCAGGAGCGACTCGAACTGATCCACCGAGACCGCTTCGACGCCGTTCACCGCCTGAATGACATCGCCTACATTGATGTCGAGTTCGGGATCGGCCAGCGGCGACCGCTCGCCGGGATAGTCGGGATCATGGCGATAGATGTGTTCGATGCGATAGCCGGAGGCGGCGGCATCGCGGACCAGCCGCGCACCGAGCGAGGGAACCTTGATGTCGTCCGGCCCGGGCCGCAGATCGCCACCGCGCACGGAAGTGTGGAGAACGGTCAACTCGCCCACCATCCAGCCGATCAGGTCCGAGAGCTCCTCACGGGTGGTGACGCGATCCACGAGAGGCAGGTGCCGCTTCAGCACGGCATTCCAGTCAACACCGTGCATGTTGGGGTCGTAGAAATAGTCGCGCTCCATCCGCCAGGCATCCACGAAGATCTGCCGCCAGTCCTCCCTCACGTCGATGGGGAACGTCCAGCCCGAGAGGTCGATCCGCGTCTTGGCCAGGTCAGTCGCAGCCACGGCTTTCGTGCCGGCATCGATCACGTAGACGTCGGCCTTCTTCCGAACCAGGAGCTTCCTGCCATCCGAAGACGCCTCGTAGGCCGTGATGTCCTCGACCAGTTTTGCCGCCTTCGGCTCCTTGTTGGCAATCTCGAGGACCATGAGATGGGTCTTGCCCTCGGCGCCGGGATCTTGGGCCAGCCAGTACAGCGCCTTGGCGGTGACGCTCAGAGTATTGAAGTCGCCGGCGCCCGCGGGCACTTCGTAGATGCGCCGCTCGAGTCCGTCGAGGTCGATGTCTATCCTGGCCACCGCCCCTGGGACGAGGGTCGTCTTCGCTGAGGCGGATGGGCTTGCCGCTGGCTTGGCCGCGGGAGAGGCGTCGGCCTTGGTCTCGGACTTCTCGGATTTTTCGGGCGCATCCGGGTGTAACTCATCCGCCGGTTTGAAGGGCGAGCGAAGGCCTTTCTTGAGCGCGACTTGATACACCTTCATCGGACGGTCGAAGAACGGCTCGGGCTGGCGAGGCCCCCAGGGCGCGTCCACCACCGACTCCATATTGCGGTCGGACAGGAAGTAGAGCCACTTCCCGTCAGGACTCCAAGAGGCGCTCAGAGAATTGACCCGGTCGCTCGTCACCGGCGCAGTCGTCTTCGTCTCAACGTTGTAAAGCAGAATCCGGGCGAAGCTGTTCGAGGCGGTCTGTGACCACGCGATCCACCGACTGTCCGGCGACCAGGCCATGTCACCGCCTCCCCCCGATTGGGCGCGATCATGGTCTGCTCTTTCGTCGCGATGGTCAGCACGAAGACACCGTTGTC
>JAENWE010000266.1 GCA_016650185.1 Vicinamibacteria bacterium
CGGTCCGACGACCACATCCGGCCGTACCCCGGTCGCTTTCAGTTGGGCGGCGAGCCGCGAGCCGAGGTCCCCCGCGATCTTCGGATCCATCAACACTCGCGCGCACTGCAGATACTGTGCGGAGTGAAGACCCGAGGAGAGGAGGAAGTGGCCTTCGAGAAAGGCGCCTTGCTGTTTGAAGATTTCGAGGATGTCGTTCACGAAGCGATTATCTCGCTTTGCGGTGGACCGACTCCTTTCGGCGCAGGTCGGAACCGCGCCTTCGCTGCGCGGCTTCGCGGACCAACGACCCCGACGCGATCCGCTGCAAGCCCTTGCGCTACGCGCCTGCAGCCGACGAGGCGCGGACTTCGGTTGCCCTCAGACTGAGGGCTCTCTGGGCATTCAGCCTGGTTTGAAACCGGGCATGGTGTCGTTCGCGATCACCGGCTTCGGGGCGCCCAGGCGAAGGGCGAAGGCTTCGATGTCCGGCCGGCGAAACGCTTCGGACGTCAGTGCCACCGTGCCGTCAGCCTCGATGAAAAGCAGCGTCGGCACCGTGGCGACGCCGATCGCGGCGGAGAGCGCGAATGGGCTTTCCTCCGAGAGAAAAGGCAGGGTCAGCCCCAGTTTCATGAGCGCAGCCTTCGCCTCCTCCGGCGCGTCCTGCAAAAGGGCAATTGCCCGACCGCCATCCTTGTGAATCTGGTCGATGAAGGGCAGTGTCTGCCGCGTGGTCTTGCAGTCCTTGTGACCGATCATCACCAAGGTCGGGCCGACCGCATGCAGAACACCGGAAGACACTGTCGTACCGTCGGGACGAAGCAGGTGGGTTTCGGGCATAGGGAACGGGGCGGGCAAAAGAGCCATCTCAGGCCTCCACGAAATCGAGGTTGAAGTCCTGCGTGATGACTCCGGCTTCGCGTCCGCGACGCAGGAAGGTCCGCACCGCCTCGCGACCCCTCTCGCCGGTTTCGATGGTGAAGTCGTTCACCCACATGCCGACGAAACGGTCCGCGATCCCCGTTTGCATGCCGCGGGCGAAGGTCATGGCGTACTCGAGCGCCGCTTCTCGATGGGCGAGCGAGAACTTGACGGTATCGCGCACGAGTCGGGTGAGCTGTTTCATCATTTCCGGCCCGAGGTCACGCCTCACCGCATTGCCGCCCATGGGCAGAGGGAGTCCGGTGTCTTTCAGCCACCATTCACCGAGATCGACGATCTTGCGGAGACCTTCGCCGCCGTAGGTGAGCTGACCCTCGTGAATGACCAGGCCGCAGTCGGCTCGGCCCGAAAGGACTTCATCGAACACGGCGTCAAACGGAACGACGTAAGTGTCGATCTCAGGCGCATACAGCCGGAGAGCCAGATAGGCGGACGTCATCGTGCCCGGAATCGCAACCCGGCCGAGGTCCTTCGCTCCCGCACCTCCGGCGATCTTGGAAGCCGTGGGCGCCACCAGGATGGGACCGTAGCCGTCCCCAATGCTGCCGCCGCACGGCATCAGAGCGTACTTGTCCGCGATGTAGGGATAGGCGTGAAACGAGCAGGCCGTGACTTCGTACGCGCCTTCAAGCGCGTCACGATTGAGAGACTCGATGTCCTTGAGAACGTGGGATACCTCGAGGCCTCCCGTGTCCAGCTTGCCCTTGGCCAGGCCATAGAACATGAAAGCGTCGTCGCTGTCCGGGCTGTGGGCAATACGAATCTTCATCGGGCGGGAGTTCTCTTTGGAATCATGGCCGTGCCAAGAAGGCGCGGCAGAAGGTCGCCAGCCCAGGTGTTGAGAGGCGAAAGGGCGTCAGCGATCCGGAGATCATACGGGTGGGCCTCATGTATTGCCGCCAGCACTTCGGGGCCTGGCTCTCGCTTCTCAGCCGCCTGACGGTTGATGACGACGCAATCGGCCCGACCGAGGAGTTCACGGCTTCCGTCCTTCCATCGATCGGGACTCAGGAATGGATGGACCACGAAGAAAGTGAAGTCGGGCGCGCAAAGGCCGGCGATGGTGGAGCCCTCGATGACGAGCCCTGGTCCGTCGGCCTCGCCGCCGGCCTCGGCCCGGGCCTGATTCAAGAGGCGCATCGTGGCCTGCCAGGCCTGTTCCGCCACGGATCTCCGAGCGATCGTCCACAAGACGGGTCCTGACGTCGCGGTCTGGAGCCGGGCGGTGTCGGTGCCTTCGATCCCCAGGGTCGCGTCGTCGCGAACCACTTTGAACGGGACGTCGATGTCGCAGACCACACAAGTGGTGCCCCGTGGACACTTTTCGAAGATGTCGTCCGTGGTCGTGAACTTCACCGCCGAAGCACGGCCTCCCATCCCGCGCAGAACCGTTTCCGCGAGGGCGGTTTTTCCGGCTCGGGAGGATGAGCCGGC
>JAENWE010000267.1 GCA_016650185.1 Vicinamibacteria bacterium
CATCCTGGCCGGCCAGATGGAGCACACGTATTTTCCGATCTCCCTGGCCCAGTTCGCCGCCACCATAAGGTTTCACGATCTCGTCGAGGGCACATTCAGCATCGACGACGTCAAGATCACGACCCGCTACCTGAACCATCCGGCATTGACCCTGGGGTATCGGTTCGAAATCGATGGCGCCACTGTCGTTTACTGCTGCGATCACGAGCCGCACTCGGTACCGCTGGGCTCGGGCCTTGGCGTCATCGAGGGAGGCGACCAGCGCCACGTCGATTTCGTGAAGAGCGCCGACCTCGTGATCCACGACGCGCAATACACCGCGACCGAGTACCCTGCGCGAGCGGGCTGGGGGCACAGCTCGGTCGAGTACGCCGAGCGGATTTGTCGGGAGGCGGGCGTGAAAAAACTGGCCCTCACCCACCACGATCCCCTTCGGCACGACGACGTGATCGATGGCATCGTGACCGCGGCCCGACGACGGTTGGCCGAGGCAGGGTCAGGGCTCGAAATTCTGGCCGCCGCGGAGGGTTTGAGTCTCGAGCTCTCCGGCCATCCTGAAAAATCAGCTTCTCCGGAAACGACCCGGTTCCCGGCCAAGTCGCCGGTTGATGTCGCCGCCACGGGCCGTCCGGTGCTCCAGTACACGACGGAACCCAAAACCACCGCGATCCTCTCCGAGGCGATCATCCTGGAGGGTCTCCCCTGTCTGGTCGTCGAAGACAGCCAGGAATTGCTCCGAAGAGTGGTCGAGGACAACCCTTCTGTGGTTTTGATAGAGCATCGCCCCCCGGCCCTGGATGGACATCAGACCGCTCTGACCCTGCGTGAGAAAGAAGGCGCTGACGGGGTCCAGGTGCCGGTGGTTCTGGTGTCGACGCGCGACAACCAGATCAAGGGATGGAACGATGTCGCCACCGATTGGCTGGTGGAGCCCTTCAGCCTCAGCTATGCCCGCACGAAAATTCGCGCGTGGGTGCTCAGAAACACCTGTCGCTGGATTCGAGCACGGTTGCCCGTAAACGAAACCAAGCGGCTCGCCGCCCTTCGGGCGCTGGCGATTCTCGACACCCCGGCCGAGGAGAGGTTCGATCGGATAACCAGGCTCGCGAGCGCAACCCTCAATGTTCCGATCGCCTTGGTCAGCCTGGTCGACCAGAACCGGCAATGGTGCAAGTCTTCTTTCGGCCTCGACTCCCTTGGATCGACTCGCGACGCCGCGTTCTGCTCCCACGTGGTGGAATCCGGAACAGAACTGCTCGTCCCCGACACCCTTCAAGACGATCGGTTCGCCGACAACCCGCTCGTGTCTGGTGAACCCCGCATTCGCTTCTACGCGGGCGCTCCGCTCATCCTCGATGACGGCAGTTGCATCGGAACGCTGTGCGTGATCGACACCCGGCCGCGGGACATGGGCCCTTCAGACCTCGCGGCCCTGCTCGACCTGCGGGATCTCGTGGTGCAGGAGATTCAGCGCAAGAAAGCCTGACCGGACCCGACTCGCACAACGGGGCTTGCGAACGCCTGGGCAAAAGACGCGTAACCTTTCGTCAACTTTCCTTCTTTGATTGGTAGGGACGACTTCGAAAGGAGGCCCCGCCCAGATGGAAACACGCGCCTGCCCACAATGCCGATCGGCGTTGCCCGACGATTCGCCGGAAGGACTTTGCCCCATGTGCCTCTTGGGCAACGCCCTCGGTTCAGGGGGTGATGGACCCGGCTTCCCCGATCCTCTGATCGGCCTGAGCGAGGCGGCCACCCTCGGCGGTGATTCGGAATGCCGCGCCGGCGCGCTTCCCCGCATTCGCTACTTCGGCGACTACGAACTCGTCGAAGAGATCGCCCATGGCGGCATGGGCGTTGTCTACAAGGCCCGGCAGGTCAGTCTCAATCGCCTGGTCGCCCTGAAGACGATCCTCTCCGGCCATCTCGCATCGTCGGCGGAAGTTCGTCGCTTCCGCGCCGAGGCCGAGGCCGCCGCCAATCTCGACCATCCAAACGTCGTCCCGATCTACGAGGTCGGCGAGTACGAAGGCCAGCACTATTTCGCCATGAAACTCGTCGAGGGTGGAAACCTCACTCAATACAAAGCGCGCCTGAAGGGGAATCAACCGGCGATCGCCAAGCTCCTCGCGACCGTGGCGCGCGCGGTTCATTACGCCCACGAGCGCGGCATCCTCCACCGTGATCTCAAACCCGCAAACATCCTCGTCGATGTGAAGGGCGAACCTCAAGTGACCGATTTCGGTCTGGCCCGGCGCGTGGAGGGCGGCGACTCTTTGACCCAATCCGGAACCGTCCTCGGGACTCCGGCGTACATGTCTCCCGAACAGGCGACCGGGCGCAAGGATGTGGTGACCTCCTCCGACGTGTACAGCCTCGGCGCCATCCTCTACGAGTTGCTCGCGGGACGACCCCCGTTCCAGGGCAATACGCCTCTCGAAACTCTCCGACAAGTGACCGAACAGGAACCGGCGGGCCCACGAACCCTGAGCCCAAGCATCGATCGCGATCTGGAAACGATTTGTCTGAAGTGTCTGGAGAAGCAGCCCCGGCTTCGATACCCATCGGCGGAGGCCCTCGCGAAAGACCTCGAGCGCTGGCTGGCTCACGAACCCATCAGCGCCCGACCAACCGGTCCGGCCGAGAGAGCGCTCAAATGGGCGAGACGTCGGCCCGCGGTCGCGGCCTTGATGCTTCTGGTGCTTCTGAGCGGCGCCCTGGGTTTTGGAGGGGTCGTCTGGCAGTGGCGAAGGGCAGAGCGGGCGCTCGACCGTTCCGAGACCAGCTTGTATTTCAATCGAATCGCGCTGGCTCATCGCGAGTGGCTGGCCAACAATGTGGCCCGCGCCGATGAGATCCTCGAGGAATGCCCTCCTGCTACCCGGCAATGGGAGTGGAGGTATTTGAAGGGACTGACGAGTCGCGCGGCGCGCTCTGTACTGGCCCATCCTGGTGAGGCGGTCTGGACGATTGCCGTTAGTCCTGACGGGACCACATTCGCAACCGGCAGCTCCGACCAGACGGTCAAACTCTGGGACTTCACCACCGGCAAGGGACCGCGCAGTCTCCGCGGGCACGAAGCAGCGGTCAACAGTGTGGCGTTTAGTCCAGACGGGACGAGGCTGGCCTCGGGCAGCGGCGATTACACCGTCAAGGTCTGGGACGTCGTGTCGGGCCGGACCCTTCACACTCTGACCGGTCAAGGTCAGGTCGAAGGTGTGGCCTTCAGTCGGGATGGCAGGACGCTGGCTTCGGCTGAATCAGGCGGAACAGTGCGACTATGGAACGCATACACAGGCAAAGGACTCGTCGTCTTCCAGGCGCATCGGTGGGGCGCCACGTCGGTCGCATTCAGTCCCGACGGAAGGCGCCTGGCGACCGCGGGCGAGGAAGGCGAGTTCACGGGGTCCATCAAAGTGTGGGATGTCGCAAGCGCGAGGGTGCTTCTCACGTTGCAGGGAAGAAACGACCAACCGCGCTCCCGTTTCTACGCAGCCACCGTCATGTTCAGTTCCGACGGAAAGTTGTTGGTATCTGGTGACCACGACGCGGTCAGACTCTGGGAGGCAACCACCGGCGCTGAACTGCTCGCGATGCGCGAACAGGCGACCCACACTCTGCGAAGGGGCATGACGGTAGCCCTAAGCCCGGACGGGACACTCATCGCGTCGGGCGGAGCGGACAAGGCGGTGCGGCTATGGAGCGTCGCCAGCGGGAAAGAGGTCCGCACCTACCGAGGGCACGAGGGCCTGGTGACGGCCATGGCCTTCACCGCCGACGGCCGACGGTTCTTGTCTGCGGGCAACGATGGGACGGTCCGCGTGTGGGATGTCTCGCGCGGCCTGGACCATTTGGCACTTCCGGGCGCCAGCGACGCATCCTTCAACGCGCACGGGACGCGTCTCGTCTCCTGGGTGCGTTCGCCGGCGGTCGAGGAGCCTGGTCTGGTGAAAGTCTGGGACACGGGGACGGGAGCAGAGTTGCTCAAACTACGCGGACACACCGGGACTTTCGGTACCGCGGGATTCAGCCCGGATAGTGGACGCATCCTCTCTTCGAGCCTCCGAAGCACGGGTGTGGGTGAAGCAAAGATGTGGAACGCCACAACCGGAGAAGAGATTTTTACGCTTGCCGGGAAGCTTCCGGGGAGGAGGTTCAGTCTCGGCGCGTTGGGTTTTCTTCGGCCAAACCGTGACTGGACCAAAATGGTCTCGTTGGTCGGCCGGCCGGGGGGAAGCGGGTCGGATCAAGCGACGGTACTGGACTCTCGCACGGGGCTGGAGTTGCTGGCCCTTCACGGAAGCACTCTCGGGTGGGTTTTTCGCTTCAGTCCCGACGGAAAGCAGGTACTAGGGTCGACGGGTGTCACCGGCGAAGGGGGGACAACGAGGGTGGCCGTCTGGGACGCCCATAGCGGCGAAATGGTACGGGTTGGGCCCCGCCCGGCCTTTTGCCTTTCGGACTTTGAAATCAGTCGTGATAGCCAACGGCTCGCCATGCTGTGCCTAGGGATGTTGCCGAAGCGCCGGGGCATAGGAGTCTGGGAAATCGCGACCGGCGGACAGGCTTTCTTTCAC
>JAENWE010000268.1 GCA_016650185.1 Vicinamibacteria bacterium
AGGAACCTGCTGTGAGAGAAGGCGGCGATCAGGATCTCGTCCTTGGAGAAGTATCCGGAGAAGAAAGGGGTTCCGATGATGGCGAGCCAGCCCGCGGTGAAGGTCCAGAAGGTCCAAGGCGTGCGCGTGCGCAGGCCGCCCATCTGCCGCATGTCCTGTTCCCCGGAGAGAGCGTGGATCACCGACCCGGAGCCGAGGAACATCAGGGCCTTGAAGAAGGCATGGGTGGCCAGATGGAAGACACCCACTCCGAACGCTCCCACGCCGCAGGCCAGGAACATGTATCCAAGCTGCGACACGGTGGAATAGGCCAGGACCTTCTTGATGTCGTTCTGTACGATGGCGATGGTGGCAGCCACGAACGCCGTCACCGCCCCGACCGTGGCGACGATCCACATCGCGGTCTCGGACATCGAATACAACGCGCCCAGGCGGGCGACCATGTAGACGCCGGCGGTGACCATGGTGGCCGCGTGGATGAGGGCGGAAACCGGGGTCGGGCCTTCCATGGCGTCCGGGAGCCAGACGTGAAGAGGAATCTGGGCGCTCTTGCCGCAGGCTCCGATGAAGAGGGCGATGGTGATCAGGGTCAAGGGACCGAAAACGCCAAACTCTTCGGGAGCCATGGTGCCGATCCGATTTGGGATGTCGAACAGATCCAGGGTGCCGAGGTGAGCAGCGGCGAGCGCCATGCCGATAATCAGGCCGGCATCCCCCACGCGATTGACGACGAAGGCCTTCTTGCCCGCATCCGAGGCGCTCTTCTTCTTGAACCAGAAACCGATCAGAAGGTAGGAGCACAGACCGACTCCTTCCCAGCCGACGAACATCAGGGCCAGCGAACCCCCGGTCACGAGGACGAGCATGAAGAAGGTGAACAGGTTCAGGTAGGAGAAATATCGAATCCGCTCTTCGTCATGGGACATGTAGCCGATCGAGTAGAGGTGGATCAGGAAGCCGATTCCGGTGATCACCAGCATCAGAGTGCAAGACAGCGGATCGATGAGCAGGGTCATCGGAATGGTGAAGCCCGCCACGTCGATCCAGTTCAGGGGGAGAGTGGGCTGAATGAAGTGCAACTCGTGCTCCCCGGCGGGAAGGGCGAGCATGCTGCGCAGGGTGGCGAGGGTCAGGACAAACGAGACGAACACGCAACCGGTGGCGATGACCATCATGCCCTGATGCTTGCCTTGCTTCTTGGCCAGGCCGCCGATGAAGGCCAGGACCACGAAGCCGAACAGAGGCATGAAGAGCACCATCCACGGCGCCCACAGTGCGATTCGGTCAGGGGTAAACATGGTCGTCGATTAGCCCTTCAGCAGGTTGAAGCTGTCGACGTCGAGATCTTCGCGATTGCGCTGAAGCGCAATCACAATGGCGAGGCCCACCGCGGCTTCCGCGGCAGCCACGGTGAAGACGAAAAAGACCAGAATCTGGCCGTCGATGGTGCCGTGAGCGCGGGAAAACGCCACGAAGGCCAGGTTGACTGCGTTGAGCATCAACTCGATGCACATCATGACGGTGATGACGTTCCGGCGCACAAACACCCCAATGGTCCCTACCACGAACAAGAATGCGCTCACCGCGAGGGCGACCTGGACGAAGCCATCGTGGGCGACCTGAAAACTGCTCAGGGTCGACGTGTAGAGGGCGTCGAGGTTCGGCATCTCTACTTCCCCTTCTCTTTTCGGGCCACCACAATGGCGCCCACCATGGCGGAGAGGATCAGGATGGACGTGGCCTCGAACGCATACAGGAATCGCGGCGACGAAAACAGGCCGCGCGCCACGTCCGCTGACGTGGTTTCCTTGTGGTTAACGGGCAGCGTCTCCGCGCCCTTCCAGACCACCACCATCGACTGAATAGCCAGAATGATTCCCAGGGCGATGGCCGCCCGGCCGATGCCGCCTCCTCGATCCCCCTCGTCCTGCTTCGTGTTCAGCAACATGATCACGAAGAGAAACAGCACCATGATGGCGCCCGCATACACCACCACCTGGAGCACGGCGATGAAGCCCGAGCCGAGCATGGCGAACATCACAGCCAGCGAGCACATGGTCACGATCAGAGAGAACGCGGAATTGATCGGGCTGCGCTGGGCAATCACAAACAGGCCCGAGGCGAGAGCCACCATGGCCGCCCCGTAGAACAGGATGACGTCGAGGATCATCTGGAGGCCTGGGGGGCGGCCAGGGCGGCCGCGGCCACAGTGATCGGAGGCGACTTGCGCTCACCCAGGAAGGCGGTAAAGCCCGAATACAGAACCACCCAGATGGCGGCCGCGGGGATCAACCGCTTCCAGCCGAAGTCCATGAGCTGGTCATACCGGAAACGCGGCACGGTGGCCCGCACCCAGATGAAGACGAAGAGCAGGAACAGCATCTTCGCGAAGAACCACAGAGGAGAATTGGGCAGAAGTCCCGGCAGGGGGGACAGCCATCCGCCGAGAAACATATTCGAGGCGAGGGCGCACACCGTGATCATATTGATGTACTCGGCCATCTGCAGCAGGGCGAACTTCATCGAGGAATACTCGGTGTGAAACCCGGCCACCAGCTCGGTTTCGCTCTCGGCCAGGTCGAAGGGCGTACGATTCACCTCGGCGCAGGCCGCGATCATATAGATGATGAAGGCGGGGAACTGAACCAGAATCCAGACCCAGACGTTCCAGCGTTCGGCGGTGGCCACGATGTCGGTGAGCCGGAATGACCCCGCGGCCATGATCACCGAAACCCACGACATCCCCAGGGCCAGTTCGTACGAGAACATCTGGGCCGAACTCCGCAGGCCGCCAAGCAACGCGTACTTGTTGTTGGACGCGTAGCCGGCAAGCACAATCCCATAAACGCCCAGCGCGGTGATGGCGAAGATGAACAACACCCCTACATCCAGGCTCGCCATCTGGATATCCAGGGGACGGCCGAACACACTCACCTGGCCGTAAAAAGGGAGGACCAGAGGGCCGCCGTAGGGCACCACGGCCAGGGCGACGTAGGCGGTAATGATCGCCACCACCGGCGCCGCGAAGAACAGGAATTTGTGAGCGCCTTCCGGCATCACCTCTTCCTTGAAGAAAAGCTTGATCCCGTCCGCCGCGGGCTGAAGGATCCCGAACCAGCCGACCCGGTTGGGCCCCCGCCGGAACTGCATGAAGGCAAGAATGCGGCGCTCGAGGTAGGTCATCAAGGAGAAGAGCCCAAGGAGCGCGTTGAAGATCACGGCCACCTTGATGATCGCGATCAGGGCATCGATCCCGATTTCCTTGTTCGCGGGGCTCAGCAGCATCTCCATGGCGATCGATTACGCCTTGCCCTGAGCGGCCGCGAACGTCTCGGCCCGGGCGGTCCACGACCCGCCGTTTCTGATGTAGTACTCGTATTCCTCGCGGAACTTCTCCATCGACGAGAGCACGGGGGTGATGGCCGCGTCGCCGAAGGCGCACAGGGTGCGGCCGGCGATCGAGTCGCAGACCTGTTTGAGGGTATCCAAGTCCTTCGCTTCGCCCTTCCCCGCCTCGATGCGCACCAGCATCCGATAGAGCCAGCCGGTGCCCTCGCGGCAGGGGGAACACTTGCCGCAGGATTCGTGCTTGTAGAAAGCGCTCAGGTTCCGGGCGAGCGCCACCATCGAACGCGAGTCGTCGGCCACGATGCAGCCCGCCGAGCCGAGCATCGAACCCGCCTTCATCACGCTGTCGAAGTCGAGGGCCACGTCGAGCTCGCTATCGGTGAGGATGGGCACGGACGAGCCGCCGGGAATCACGGCGCGGATCTTGCGCCCGTCCCGGGGTCCGCCCGCGTAGTCATATACCAGCTGCCGCAGGGTGATCCGACCCAAGTGCGCTTCGTAGTTTCCAGGACGCTTGACGTCGCCGCTGATCGAGAAGAGCTTCGGTCCGCCGTTGTTCGGGGGACCGAGGGACGCGAACCACTCGGCCCCGCGTTCCAGGATCAGGGGCACGTTGCAGAGGGTCTCGACATTGTTGACGATGGTCGGGCAGCCGTAAAGGCCGGAGACCGCGGGAAAGGGCGGTTTCAGCCGGGGCTGGCCGCGCTTGCCTTCGAGGCTTTCCAGAAGGGCGGTCTCTTCCCCGCACTCGTACGAACCCGCGCCGCGATGAACCACCATCTCGACGTCGATGCCGGTGCCGAGGATGTTCTTGCCCACGTATCCGGCGGCGTAGGCCTCTTCAATAGCCTGGTTCAAAACGCGCGCGCCCTCGTGGAATTCGCCGCGGATATAGATGTAGCAGCTCTTCGAACGAATGCCGTGACACGAGATGATGGAAGACTCGATGAGCTGGTGCGGGTCTTTCTCGATAATGACCCGGTCTTTGTAGGTGCCCGGCTCGGACTCGTCCGCGTTCACGCATAAGTACCGGGGCTTGGGGGAATCCTTGGGCAGGAAACTCCACTTTAGACCCGTGGGGAAACCCGCTCCTCCGCGGCCGCGCAGACTGGACTTCTTGACCTGATCGATGATGTCGTCGGGCGACATCTCGAGGTATTTCTTGAGATTCGCGTATCCGCCCGTCTTCTTGTAGACGTCGATCGACTGCGAGCCCGCGGTCCAGACATTCTTGAACAGGTATGTCTCGCCCGGGTTCTTCGGCCATTCGAAGGGTCTGTAGACGGTTTCTCCCGCGATGACGCGGTCCATGTCCTCGTCGGTGGCGTTCTCCAGCCACTCGCCGTTGACCTGCACCGCCGGGGCGCCACCGCAGGCTGCGAGGCATTCCACCGGCTTGACCGTGAACTTCCCGTCCGCCGTGGTTTCGTGTGGCTTGATCCCGAGCTTCGCGCACGTCCGATTCACCAAGCCCTCAGCGCCGCCGAGAGCGCACGACAAAGTGGTGCAGACTTCAATCAGCGTCTTCCCCTCGGGCTTGAGGGAGAACATCGTGTAGAAGCTGGCGGTGTCGTGGACCTGAGCGGTGGAAAGGCCAAGAATCTGGGCGATCTCCGCCATGGCCTCCCCGGTGATGTAGCCGTCCTGCTCCTGGGCCAGGCGGAGAGCGGGCAGGAGCGCCGACCGTTTGATCGGATACTTCGCGATCGTGTTGTCGAGCTTGGTGCGGTTCTCAGCGGTGAAGGGCATCGTTCGGTTCTGTTGGGATTGCTGGAGCTTTCAGGTGCTGGCTACCACTCCAAGGCGCCGGACTTCCAGGCGTATGCAAAGCCCGCGCCCAGCATGCCCATGAAGATCATCATCTCGATGAAGCCGAACATCCCCAGTTCCTTGAAGACGAGCGCCCAGGGGTATAGGAAGGCGGCATCCACGTCGAAGAGAATGAACAACATCGCGACGAGGTAGAACTTGATGGGGAAACGCTCGGAGAGTTTCGCCACCGAGGGGACGCCGCACTCGTAGAC
>JAENWE010000269.1 GCA_016650185.1 Vicinamibacteria bacterium
AGTAGGCCACCACGTCTTCTTCGGGCTTCATCCTCTCCTGGGACGCGATCTGCAGCGCCGCGTCCGCTTCCTGAATCAGGTTCGTCGGTTTCTTTTCCATGGCTCTCCTGGTTTGGTCAAACCTGCGGGGGCGCTTCGAGTCATGCCTGATGACTCAGATCCAAGGACCCGCCTTCAGCGCGAGCGTATGTGAGACCGTCGTGCCCAGGCCATGAGCACAATGCCTCATTGATGGCGAAGGTGCGCTCCAGGTCGGCCCAGGGGCGATAGCCGCGGCCGAAGGCCAGTCGACCGGCGCGAAGCCTTCCCTCGGGGCATTGGGGTCCGGCGGGCGGCGGGGGTCGCTCCGGAGTTTCTGGTCGCCGCGCCTACGCGGCAGAGTCGAGAAAGGGTGACTGGGCCGAAGCCTCACCGGCGACGGCCGCCACGCTGATCCATTTTGCTCCGTCCTGGTCCTGGTTAGCGGGCGGGCACAACGACCGCGGGAACGAGGCCCAGGCGGGTGGCGCGTCGCGCAAATCGCTGGTTGTCGAAGGTTAGCAACTCGGCGCAATGAGAGCTGGAGAGCAGATGCAGCGCGTCGGCAAAGTCCAGGCCCCGAGAATGGTGATCCAGGGCGTCGGCGATGCGCGACCACGCCTCAACGTTGACGTTGGGCAGTCCCAGCAGATGTCTGACCACCCGCGCGAAGTCGTCGGCCCCGAAGCCGTAGAACGCGCGCAACACCCATTCGAGTTCCAGGACAACCGTCAAAGGAACGAATACCTGAGCCGATTCGGTGAGCAGACGACGGGCGATCGGGCGCTGCTTCGCTGCTTCCGGGTCTTTCGGGTCATCCACATAGAAACGAGCCAGAATGTTCGTGTCAAGGGCGATCATCAAGGGCCCTTTCGCATGGCGACCGCCACATCAAAATCGGCGAGACGTCGCTTTCCCGGCCGTTTGCACACCAACATGCCAAAGCCATCCTCAGCCTTGGTCTGGACCATCGGGCGCTTGATCTCGACGTGGATGACTTGCCCCTCCAGGCTGAAGTTGAGTTGGCAACCCTGGGCGATGCCAAGGCGCCGGCGGATCTGCACCGGAATAACGACCTGGCCTTTGTCGGAGACCGTGACGGTTTGCATGGCGATGTTCCCTCTTACCAGGTAAGAATACTCTACCGCCGGGCCCGGTCATGGGTGGCAGACCTAGCAGCCCGTGGTGAAAGTCGGCTGTGTCGGAAGCGGATCTTCTCCGCCAGCTCCTAATGAAAGTTGTTGTTGCTGGAGCCACTGGCGTGATTGGCCGTCCGCTGACGGACCAACTCGTCGCGGCAGATCATGAGGTCGTTGCGATGACTCGCTCGGGTCAGCGGGCGGCTGACCTGCGACAAGTGGGGGTATCGCCGGTTGTTTGCGACGTGTTCAATGCGCAAAGCCTTGCCTTTGTGTACGAGGCTGGCGGCGCCGGGCTGAAGACTGAAGACGATCTTGAGGTGACCTATGATCGGGGGCGTTCACAAAAAAGGGGAGAATCGCGTATGAATCATTACTGCCTCGTCACCGCACTGCGCTCGCTCAAGACTTCCAGCGCCTTGCTGTTGCTGGTCGCTTCGGGGGCGCTTGCCGTGCAGGACGTTCCCATCGTTCAGCCGGGGGCGCCGGGGCAGAAGACCACGACGTTGACGGCGCAGCAGGCGGTGAAGCTCGCTGACACGCGCTACACCGCGGACGACGTCACCTTCATGCGCGACATGATCCATCACCACGACCAGGCGGTGCAGATGGCCGAAATGATGAAAGACCGCACCAACCTGCCCGAACTGGTGGCCGTGGCCGGCCGGATCAACGTCTCGCAGGCAGACGAAATCGCCTTTATGCAGAATTGGCTGCGCGAACGCGGCGAGAGCGTGCCCGAGCCTTCGATGCATCGCGGGATGGATATGAAGGGGACCATGGCCGGCATGGCGTCGCCCGCCGATATGGCAAGGCTCGCGACCCTGCGCAGCTCCGACTTCGACCGCCTGTTCCTGAGCCTGATGATCACGCATCACGATGGCGCGCTCAAGATGGTCGACGCGCTCGTGAAGAGGCCCGGCAGCGCCTATGACCCGGTGCTGTTCGAATTCACCAGCGACGTGAAGACCGGACAGAAGGCGGAAATTGACCGGATGAGCGCGCTCCTGGGGACGCTCGCGACCGACCCGCGCGTGGCCCTGGCGGCCGGGTTCAACGACGCCGGACAGGCAGCTCACAACCTTTCACTGGTCGCGACGCTGGGCAAGCCCACGGGCTTCTTCGATCCGACCAACGTAGCAGGTTTGCCGCTGCCCAAGGCTAAGAAGAAGGACGATGAGGGCAAGGCGGCAATGCCTGCCGCATCCGGCGGCCGGGCCAATGACGACACCGAATGGAGCGACCGTTCCCCACTGCTCTCGTTCGCGCAAACCGACATGGCGTTTAAGGGCGACGTGCTGGTGACCGGCAATTACCACGGCTTCAACATCTACCGCCTTACCGATGCGAAGGCGCCCACGCTGCTGAGCTCAGTGGTCTGTCCCGGCGGACAGGGCGATGTCTCCATCGTGGGCAATCTCCTGATCATGTCCGTGGAACAGACACGCGGCCGCGTGGACTGCGGGCGTCAGGGTGTCAACGAGGATGTGAGCCAGGAGCGTTTCCGCGGTCTGCGTATCTTCGACATTACAGACCTCAAGAGCCCCCGCCAGGTCGGCCAGGTGCAGACCTGCCGCGGATCGCACACCCATTCGGTGGTGTTCGAGGACAAGGACCGTATCGTGGTCTACAACTCCGGCACCGCCGGGGTTCGCAAGGGAGAGGAGCTGGCCGGCTGCATCGGCAATGTGCCGGGCGACAACCGCACCGCTCTGTTCCGCATCGATGTGGTCGAAATCCCCAAGTCCGATCCGTCGAAGTCGCGCATTGTCGATAGCCCCGCCGTCTTCGCCGACGAGGCCACCGGGCGCCTCGCTGGGTTGTGGATGGGCGGCAGCCACGGTGAAGGCACGCAGGAGACGAGCGAGACCGACCAATGCCACGACATCACCGTGTTCCCCTCGCGCAAGCTGGCGGCCGGCGCCTGTTCGGGAAACGGGATCATTTTCGATATTTCAGATCCGCTGAAGCCGAAGCGGCTCGATGTGGTGACCGACAAGGGCTTCGCCTATTGGCATTCGGCCACCTTCAACAATGACGGCACCAAGGTGATCTTCACCGACGAGTGGGGCGGTGGCTCGCGCCCGCGCTGCCGGTCCTACGATCCACGCAACTGGGGCGCCGATGCGATCTACGACATCGTCGGCAACAAGCTGATCTATCGCGGCACCTACAAACTGCCCGCTCCGCAGACCGAGAATGAGAACTGCGTCGCGCACAACGGCTCGATCGTGCCCGTGCCGGGCCGTGACATCTTCGTGCAGGCGTGGTATCAGGGCGGCCTGTCGGTGATGGATTTCACCGACAGCACCAAACCCACCGAGATCGCCTTCTTCGACCGCGGTCCGATCAGCGACAAGGCGTCCGTCCTGGGCGGCTACTGGTCCACCTACTGGTACGAGGGCCGGATCTACGGCACCGAGATCGCCCGCGGCCTGGATGTGCTGGAACTCTCGCCCAGCGAGTACCTGACCAAGAACGAAATTGCCGCCGCGAAGCTCGCCCGTCAGGGCGGCACCTTCAATCCGCAGCAGCAATATCCGGTCAGCTGGCCCGATGCGCCGGTGGTGGCGCGCGCCTATATCGACCAGCTGCGGCGTGACGGCAGCTTCACCCCAGCCAACGTCGCCACACTTTCGACCATGCTGGACAAGGCTCAGGCGAGACTCGACGCCGGACAGAAGGACGCGAGTGTCGCCGCCCTATTGCGAACCCATGTCGGCCATCTGAAAGGTGCTGCGGCAGGCTCGCGCAAAGCGATGCTGGCCAAGCTAATGGAAGCGATGGCCGCCAAGCTCAGCTGATCAGGCGGCCTTCGCCGGGTTGACTTGAGCGCCCCAAGCCGCCCAGCCACCGGTCAGGTACCAGTGAGAACATCGCCCGATTCTTCACCGAACGGGGATGGCTCGTGGTCTTCGCGCAAAGGCGCGGCCGGGGCGCATCCGACGGCCTCTATGACGAGGGCTTCACTCCGACTCGCTCGGCGTACTCCTGTGTTCAGTCGGTGGCGATCGCGGGATTCGAACACGCCATGGCGGACGTCGACGCGGCCGTGGCCTACGTTTCCGCGCGACCCGACGTGAACCCGGCCCGCCTCCTGAGTGCGGGGGTGTCTCGCGGCGGTGTTCTGGCCCTGACCCACGCCGCTGAACGTCCCGGAGTCTTTCTGGGTGGGGTCAACTTCGTCGGGGGTTGGCTGGGCGAAAAGTGTTCCGACGGTCCCGCGGTCAACCGGCCTTTGTTCCAGCGAGCCGGACGCTTCCCCTCGTCGACCATCTGGATGTACGCGAAAACGACTCCGGTGTCGCGGCCTTGCCGACCACTCGCGTGGCCGCGCGGCCGCGATAGCTGGCCGCGGACACCTCGACGTTGACGGCGTGAAAATCAGCGGGACGATCGAGGTTTGGGGTTTGAGCGCTTGCGATGGTCGAAGCGGACAACGCGCCGAAGGCGAGGGCCGAGGCCCAGACGCCCCGCCGCGGAGACATGCTTGAAGAAGAGTTCATGGAGGGATTAGACAACGAAGCGCGAGAATGGGCGGCGTACTTACCCCGCTCAGTCTGGCACTTTTCAACGATCTCTCCAGGATGAACAGCCCCACTTACTCGGCACCGAGCTCCACCGCGGCATGGCGTGCCTCCTCCGCCACTCCTGAGTTCCCTCATCGGCGAATTGCCAACTTGGACCAGGAAGACTCACCAAGGCGGCAGCCTGCTTCGGTGCTTCTGGGGGCACCTGCGCAGACGGCCGTAGACGACGTGGAGAGGGCGCCGCCAAGCTACGAGGCCCGCCGGCGGTTCCAAGCGTCGCCCGCCTCGGTCATGATGAACCTCATTCTTCTTGAAATAGGGTCAATAGCTATTGACTTGAATAAGTCTCGTGACATAGACTTAAATCATGAAACGCAAAGACCTCGAACGGACTCCGGCAGGGGGCGAAGGAGAAGCGCGCCACGGCCACCTTCGAAGAGGGCGCGAATCACACGATCGTCCGCTTTGACGGCTACAAGGTCACGATAATCGGGCGTCACGTGGAGATCAACGAAAATACGGCCAAGGGCGCCATTCGGGAAGCCTTGGCGTGGGAGAAGCCATGACGTACAAGGTGCAGGTTACGAGAAGCGGAAAATGGTGGGCGATCAGCACACCGGGGGAGAAGGCGAAGATCCACACTCAGGCTCGACGGCTCGACCAGGTGGCCGAGGTCGCCGCGGACGCGTTGGCTCTCTGGTACGCGGACGAGGACGGAAGGTCCGTCTCTGCGTCTGATATCGAGGTCAATGTCCAGATCGGGAAGGAACTCGATCGGATGCTCGCGCGGGCAAAAAAGCGCAACGACCAGGCTGAGCGTTCCCGTGATGAAGCCCGCGGCGCGATCCGGGAGGCCGTCCGAGCCGCGCGGGAGGCCGGCATGTCCGTCCGCGACGTCGGAAAACTCCTCGGCGTCTCGTTCCAGCGCGCCGCCGTGCTGACCCGTGATACGGCGGCTGCCTCCTGAGTCCTGCCGGTGCCTCGGCCGCGGTTTGCAGCGATACGACAGGCCGACCGTGCAGAAGATTACAGAGCGGCTCGAAGCCTCCGGCTACGGCTTCCAGACGCTCGTGAGTGAGGTCGTCAAGAGCCTCCCGTTCCAGTCCAGGCGGGGCGAAGCCGTGGCGGCGGTGCCGGCGTCCACCAGCGCCCAGAGGTAGGGAGGCGAGCCACGACGCGAGCTGTCCGGATCATCGGCTCCTTCTGCCGCCGCTACAGAATGCCGGTGGGGGCGCGGTTCTTCATTCAACACGGCCCGGCCGCGAAGAAATAGGGGCAGCTCACGCCGGGTGACGGGTTTTCAGGCTCATGAAAGTCCGGGCTGGCGGTCCGGCTCAGAGTCTGAACACTCGCTGGGCGTTCGCCGAACGAACCGCATCGCAATCAGTCTTGGGCAACCGGGCCGTGTTCGCAAAGGCGCCCGTCGTGTCATGCACCTGGTGCGGCCAGTCGGTCCCGAACATGACGCGATCGGATCCGAATACAACATCCTGAGCGACCGGCGCCGGTTGGCCTCGGCCAGGGGGCCAACGGACTCGACCAGTTTCATCGCCTCGAATTCGGGGATGGTCAGCGCATCGGAGTTTGCTTTGGCCTCCGCGAGTTTGTCGAATTCCTCTTGGCTGAACCCGGCCTGTCGCATCAACTCCAGCAGGGGTGTCACCTGCGGGCTGTCCGGGCGCGGGGCCGGGCCGCCGGGCAGCCAGAGATCAAGGTAGGGCCTTGAGTAGTTCTCCGGTCGCTGTCTCTTCCCGTCGCGGATGTCCAGGATGTACTGAAATCGCTGTTTGAAGACGAGTTGGCCGGTGGCCGCATAGGTCCGGACCATACGGGTCAGGTCATCCCCGGACTGGCGCAACTCGTCGGCCAGCAGATAGGACCGATGCCTCAGTTCGTGCGCGCGGATCATCTGCTGCTCCGACCGAACATAGAGCGTGAAAGCGACGGCCAGTGCGCCCACGCAGGCAAGCATCTGCCAGAGGTGTCGGGAGAACGGCGTCAGCCTGGAGCCCAGGGCGTCCTGCCAGGAACCCAGGACAACCGCCGCGCCCAGGGCCGCGAAGACGACCGCGGTCGGAACAGCCATGGACGTAACGCCCCACCACCCATCGATGGCCAGCGTGAAGTTTGCTGCGAGGACAGTGAGCGCCAGAGCCGTCTCCAGCAATCCGAGAATCGCACGGGCGACCGACGCCCTTCTCAGGTTGCGCGAGACGCCCGCGATGCCCGAACCCGCCGCCAGCAACACGAAACACAACGCCGTGTCCGGCGCCATGCGGCCCGGATGCGACGTGCCCACCGCACCGGAAGCCTCGGAATACAACCATTGGTCAATGCCGGGATCCCAACCGAAGTCGTACTCATTCAGCGTCAGCAGACCGAGGAGGCCGCTAAGCAACCCGCAAAGCAGGGCGAGACGAGCGGGCAACAGCAAAGCGAGCCCGGTCAGGACGAAGGCCAGGGCCGCGTTCGCCTTCATCGACACCCAGCCTGGCCGGATGCTCTTCAGCACGTCGATGTCGATGGCCCAGCCGGCAAGGACCAAGCCGCCGACCATGACGGTGAGGAGGCCCGCGAATCGGGTCCATGTCTGGTTTCGGGCTTGGTTGTTCACGGTGGATTCAGGCGAAGTGGTTGCCGAAAAAACGCCGCAATCGCCGGCCGAACGTCAGGGGCAATAGCGGTTTCGGAAGGAACTCGTCCACGCCGGCCAGGCGACACGTGGTATCCCAGGCCGGACCGGGCATTTCCGGAAACACCGTGTAGTGAGAACGGCCGACGAGGCTGAGCCAGACACTTGCCTAATTATGCGTGATCGCGCATAATACCCGCCCCATGAAAAAAATCATCTGGATGGGCAGCAGCAAGGCGGATTTGAAGGCCTTCCCTGCCGCTGTAATGGATGATGTGGGGCATCAACTATTCCTCGTGCAATGTGGACTTGAACCTGATGATTGGAAACCGATGGCCGCGGTCGGAGCCGGTGTGAGAGAAATTCGCGTGAAGGACGTTGGCGGTATTTTCCGTACTGTCTATTTGGCGACGCGACCGGCGGCGGTCTATGTGCTGCACTGTTTTCAGAAGAAAACGCAGCAGACCTTGCAGCGCGATGTTGACCTGGCCCGCAAGAGATTGCAGGATGTTTTGAGGTGAAAGCATGACAAAGAAGAAAGTGCGCAGTGTGTTCTACGATCTCCACCCGGAGGATCGGGCGGCAGAAATGGAAATGCGCTCCCTGTTGCTCAGGGGGTTGGGACGATGGTTCGCAGATTCGCGCATGACGCAAACCGAAGCCGCCAAAGTGCTCGGCATCACGCAAGCGCGCGTGTCGGACGTGAAGCACGGCAAGATCAGTCAATTCAGCCTTGATCTTCTCGTGCGCCTGGCGGCGAGAGCGGGGCTCGACCCGAAATTGAAGATGGCGGCCTGATCACCGGCGAGCCGGTGTGGGTTTCTCGCCTGCTTCACGTTGAGGGTTGTGGCCCCAGTAGCGCGGCATTCAGGCGGGCGCCTTGGCGCGATGTAGGGGCGGCCCATGTGGCCGCTCGCCGCTGCTATGCCTCGATGATCTTTTCGCGGATGCGAAGGTCGGGGTTCCGCTACGTCGCTTGAACGACATCTGGTAGTTCGGCTCGACCCAGAGAGCCCGGAATGAGAGTGGAAAGGAGAAGCCCCAGGGAAACACTCCCGGGGCGCGTTACGAATTCGTACGGCGTTTAGCGCTGGGGCTTGGTGTACGTCACCGTCTTGATCACAAGTTCGCCGGAGGCGGACGGGACGATCGAGACGGTCTTGCCGATCACCATATCGGCCGGCACCATCGACGTTCCGGTGATCTGGTAGACGGCCAGGGTTCCATCCGCTCGGGTGATTGTCAGCGTCTTGCCCGGCGCGTAGGCCTGGACGGTTCCCGAGATCTGCGTGGTGGTGGTCTTGGTGGTTACACCGGTAGGCAGAGTGCGAGTGTCCTCGGTGGTTTTCTTGATGTTGCCCTCGGGAGTCACGCTGGTCGTGGTCACACGAGTGACGAGTTGGGTTCCCCCATCCTCGCCCGGCTCGGTGTACAACGTCACGTGGCGGCCGACTCGGACGTCCGCCGGCACGGTAACGGTCGCCGGGAGGTTGTACAGCATTTCTTTGCCGTCGGCTCCCCGGATTACGATCACTTTACCGGCTTCATAACGCACCACTTGGCCGTCAACCGTGACGTATTTGGTCGTCGTTTGAGCGGTGAGAGCAAGAGCGGGGGTGGACACGATGGGGGCTACGCCGATGCACAACCCCGTAATCAGAACTGTTAACTTCATTTCCTCAATCTCCTCAATTTGGAAGCGGCACGGAATCCGGCCGATGTGCGAGGCGCCTGCGGCGCGTGATTGGTCCTACGGCGGAGTCCGGCGGCTTGTGTGAGGCGCCGGGTCCGCTTCACTGATGAGCAAGAGCCGTGCCGTTGGCTCGCATCATCAGAGGGGTTCTAAGTCCAATCAGCCCGCGCCTACAGGACAGCGCGGGCCGGGCAAGGCGCCCGCCTGATAAGACTTTTGTAGATTTGCCCGGCTCGATCTCGTGCGCTCTATCATCCATTGAGTGCTCAGCCGTTTCCAGAGGTAGGCGCCGCCCTGACCTCGGGCTTCGCGGCCCCTCCGCTCCTTCTTTCGATAGCCGCTCTGTGATGTTTCGGTTGAGGCGCGCGACTAATGGCTTAGACCGAGAAGAGATGACTACCCTGCATTCCCCCGAACCGTTTCTGGCCGAGATCGAAACGCACAAGAAGATCCTCTTCAAAGTGGCGTATCTCTATTGCGCCAACGAGCGCTGCGACTCCTGAGAGTCCGGATTGTGAAGTGGACACTGTGGCTCTCGCCCCTGCTCTGGACGCCCCTTCTCATCGTCGGACTCGAGGGTATCCTTGACCTGAATGTCTACGAGGCTCTTCCCCCCAGCTACCTGGCTGCGAACCTCGGGTTCGGCCTGGCGTTTCTGGCGATGATGAGGTGGCTGGCCAGGCGTCTCGAGGGGCGCCTGAAGGACTCACCCCGGCTGGAGACCTTGATGGATTACCTCGCCGGACGCAGTCTCACCCAGGCAAAGCTCACCCTCAAGGAGATTGCCGACTTCGAGCGCGAGCCCTCGACGGTCTGATCATCGTCATCGACGGCAGCGACGGCACGATGCTCGAGCACAAGGGCACCGAGTTCTTCATTCTTCAATCTCCTCAGTTTTGGAAACGGCACGGGATCCGGCCGGTTTGCGAGGCGCTTCCGGTCGCCCGCCTGAGGCCTTTGTAAGATTTGCCAGGGGGCGCAGTCTTCCTTATCGCCGGAAGGCGAAGAGATCCGCATCCGGATCCGTTAGGCCGATAACGGCGCGTTGAATCATCTGGGCGGCCACGGTGCTGAACGTGATTCCGTTCCCGCCATAGCCCATCACCGCGAAACACCTCTTTGCGCCAGGAACGCCGCCGATCGAGGGCAAGCCGGTGTCGCTCGCCCCAAAGCTGCCGGCCCAGGCGAACTCCGGCCGGACATCAACACCCGGAAAGAGAGCCGCGACCTTCCGCGAGATGGCCTTGACCTTCACCCCGATAAGCGCATCCCGGCGCTCCTCGCCGGCGAAGTCTTCGTCGCCTCCGCCCGCCACGACCCGTCCATCATGGGTGGTTCGCAGATACAGGTACGGGTCAGCCGCTTCCCAGATCAGACAGCGGGTTGGCCACAGGCGCTCCGTCTGCGGCGCGGTAGCCATCGCGTAGGTCGAAATGATCCGGTGCTTCCAGGGCGCCGGTGATTCCAGCGCCCACCACCGCGACGTCAACTCTTAGATTTCTCTCAAGGGGTGCGAAGGGTCCTCGAACATCCCCGCGGCGCAGCCATACCGGCCTTCCCGTGCGCAGCTTTCTCGAAACCGTGGCCGCCAAACGTGCGCTTCTACCCGGGTGATCGGTTTCCTACGACCTTCATTTCAAAGTCGCCCGGACAGCACCAGCAGAAGCACGATGATCAGCACCAGACCGAGGCCGCCGCTCGGGCCATGGCCCCAGTTCTTGCTGTATGACCATCGTGGAGTCGAGCCGATCAACATCACGATCAAGATGACCAATAGCAGGGTTCCTATGCTCATAAGCTCTCCTTCAGAGAATTCGGTGGATCCGTCCCACCCAATAGAGAAACTAGCTCTCGGAGAACGTACGGTCGGTGCGTCGCCACACATAGGGGCACCTGCGGCTCTGAGAAGAAAGGCCGTCCGAACTCCTCGGAACGGAGCGGTTCTGGAGCTTCCTCCGAAAGCTCAGATCCCCCGAACCTCCGGGGACTTCGGGCTCCCTTGACTGAGGACCGAGTTCACCGCCCGGACCAGGGTCGCCTCATCGAAGGGCTTCGCGAGATGAGCCTGGAAGCCGGCCTCTCGCGTGCGCTGGCGGTCGGA
>JAENWE010000270.1 GCA_016650185.1 Vicinamibacteria bacterium
ATCGGTCCGTGGCCCGGGATGATCTGGGTCGAATCGTCCACCTGGCCCAGAATCCGGTCAGCGTCGCCGATCATCCCCTCCAAAGAGCCCCCCGTCGATGCGTCGATGAAGGGATAGAGCCTGTTGAAGAAGAGATCGCCCATGTGGATCACGTTGGCCTTGCGGAAGCGCACCACGGAATCGCCGTCGGTATGGGCGGGAGGCAAGTGGACGCATTCGAGATCGTCGCCGTTGATGTGGAAGGAAATGGACTCGGTGTAGGTCACCACGGGAAGGGCCACCGCCGGGGCCGGCGGAACCTTCTGTCCGAAGGCCTCGAGGAACTGTTCGACGCTCATCCGCTTCCGCACATTCTCGTGAGCCACGATGAGGGCGCCCGTGCCCCCCAGGTTTTCGTTGCCTCCGCTGTGGTCCCCGTGCCAATGGGTATTGAGAACGAAGCGTATGGGCTGGTCACTGATCAAAGACACGGCGGCGCGGATCTTTGGAGTCAAGGGGCCATACTGGTCGTCGATAAGGAATACCCCATCCTTGCCGGATGAGACTCCGATGTTTCCGCCCGCCCCGAACAGAACGTACACCCCCTCCGCCAACCTGGTGGCGGTGACTTCGACCTTGGAGAAGTCCTGCTGAGCGCGGGCGATCGGACCGGGCAGGGCCAGGGCCACGACGGCCAGGCAAATAGGAATCAAACGCATGTGATCTCTCCTTTGACGGGGGCGGGGAACGCGATGGGCCCGATCATAACTGGAGCTTTCTGCGCCATGGGCCGGAACGGTGGCTCGGGACAACGCTCAAATTGAGTCGAGGAGCCTAAGAGCCTCCCCCAACTCAGATCGCAGTCAAGACATCCGAGCCGGTCAGGATGTACGTCTTCCCGGCGAGGAAGTCGCGAACCAGCAGGGCTGGGTTCTCCGGCGTGATCATGGGGGCGAGCAGTGTGACCGGCGTGTCGATGTCGATGAACCGGAAGGCCTTCTGCATGATCTTGCTGACCGGCTCCTGACGGACGCCCGGATTCCGGACCATCCGCGCGTAGGCGTGGGTCTCGCTCAGAGAGCCGACCACGCGACCCTCCTGGGTGATGGGAATCTGGGAGAAGTTGTTTTCGGTCATCCGATGGATGGCGTGCTCCACCGTGTCCGTCACTTTCACTCCGACGAGATCCGAGACGCTCTTGTTCTTCACCAGTTCGCGCGCGGTCGCCCCCGGAACCGTTTCGTAGCCCATGGCCCGCATCCATTCCGGGTTGAACATCTTTCCGAGATAGCGCGTGCCGTGATCGTGGAAGATCACCACCACGGTCTCACCAGCCTTGAACCGATCCTTCAACTGCAGCAGACCGGCAATGGCCGATCCCGCGGAGTTGCCGGCGAAGATGCCTTCCTGGCGGACGATCTCCCGCGTGTAGATGGCGGCGTCGCGATCGGTCACCTTCTCGAAATGATCGATCAGGGAGAAATCCACGTTTTGGGGAAGGAAGTCTTCGCCGATGCCTTCGGTCACATACGGGTAGATCTCGTGCTTGTCGAAGACGCCTTCTTCCTTGTACTTCTTGAAAATCGAGCCGTAGGTGTCGATGCCCCAGCACTTCACGGAGGGCTTCTTCTCCTTGAGGTATTTGCCGGCCCCGCAGATCGTGCCGCCGGTCCCCACGCCGACCACCAGGTGGTCGATCTTCCCATCGGTTTGTTCCCAGATCTCCGGGCCGGTGGTCTCGTAGTGCGCCTGTGAGTTCGAGAGGTTGTCGTACTGGTTGGCCTTCCAGCCGTTGGGCGTCTCCCGCACCAGACGCGACGACACCGAGTAGTAGGACCGCGGGTCCTCGGGATCCACATCGGTGGGGCACACGATCACCTCGGCCCCGAAGGCGCGCAGGGCATCCACCTTCTCCTTCGACTGTTTGTCGGTGGTGGTGAAGATGCACTTGTAGCCCTTCACGATGGCCGCGATGGCGAGGCCCATGCCGGTGTTGCCGCTCGTGCCTTCGATGATGGTGCCGCCCGGCTTCAGGAGCCCGGCCTTCTCAGCGTCCTCGATCATCTTGACCGCCATCCGGTCCTTGATGCTGTTGCCCGGATTGGTACTTTCCACCTTGGCGTACACGGTGGCCTTGATCTCGCGAGTGAGTCGATTCAGGCGGATGAGCGGCGTCTGGCCGATGGCCTCCAGGATGTTGTCGTAGACGTTAAGGGGCATGGTGGGATTTACGGAGGACCGTATCGTGGGCACGAGCGGGGGTCAACGCGAGACCCGTCGTCGACGATGGGCCTCGGCCGCCGCTTATCTCAGGAGGTCTTCTTGAAGCGGCCCCCCCCGAATTGCTTTCGGAGTAGGCGAGGGCGTTCCCGGGGGAGTCGAGAAGGGGAGGGTAGGGAGAACCGAGGGCAGGGGGGAGGAGGCCGGGGGTGAGACGACTGACGGGGACGGCGTCGGGACGGGAAGCGAGAACGGAACCACGGCCTGCTCGCCGGCTCTCACGCGCACCATCCGATCGTAACGGGCCGGGCCGATCCGGAAACTCACGATGTGCTCGCCCGGGGTGACCTGGACTCGTCGCATTCCTCCTTCCCGAACCTGGCCGTTTCGAACACCGTCCACGAACACGTCGGCGCTGGTATCGGTCGAGATCAGGAGGATCCCCCGAGGCCGCTCCGGAGGCCGGGGCACGGGAGTGGGCGCCGGCGTGGCTGGAAAAGGCGTGGGTGGGGGCGCGCTTGGGAGGGCCACCGGCAGCGGGGTCGGAGCCGGCCTCGACGCTGGCCGGTTGCGATTCGAAAGAACGAAGAAGGCGAGGGCGCCGAAGCCGAGCAGCACGACCACGCCCGCCACCAGGATCCATGGTTTCGGCGAGGGGGGCGGTTCTGGTTCGGGCGCCTCAAACTCCGATTCGGGCGGCGCCGAGTAGTCGAGGTCGAGAGAGCCGCCGATGGAGCTCGGAGCCATCAGGGTCGCGTCGGTGGCCGCAATGGGACTCCGGCCCAGAATCACCGTGGCTCCGTCGTCCCCGCGGTCAATGTCCACCCGGAAGCTGAGTGTCCCGAATTGCACGATCTGTCCGGGAAGGAGGCTGCTGCGGTCCGTGCGCACGCCGTCGACCATGACGCCATTCCCGCTGTTGCGGTCGATGATGGTCCAATCGTCAAAGTTCCTCTGAATCTCCGCGTGCAGGCGCGACACCGACGCATGCTGCAGATGCACGTCGGAAGTGGCCTCGCGCCCCACCAGCGCACGGTCCTGATCGATCTTGATTGTTTCGCCACCCCCCTCAGGGATGAGACGCAGGACATTCATCGGCATGACTGTAGGCTGCCTCTCGGCCTATGTCAAAACTGGGCCCACCGCCTCTGCTCAGGGGCGAACGTTCCTCCGGGTTCAGAACACGCCCGGCGAGGGCGACGTTGTCGGCGATGGGGAAGGGGTCGGCGGTTGAGCGAGGAGGAGGGCCCGCAACATTTCCTCGCCTTTTTGCACCGTGCGGTTCCGAAAGTGCTTTCGGATTTCCTTGACCGCCATGAGGGTCGCGCCCAGGAAGTCCGCGCCTGGGGTGACGTGGGGGCGATAGGGCGTCATGTCCCGAAGGGTGGGCGCCCCCCCCGGGGTGGCGCCGCGCAACATGTTGCCGTTCTCATCGCCCGGGTCGAAGAAACGGGCGATGGCGGCATTCATTTCGAGTGAGCGAACCTCGGCCTTGTCCTCGAAGCGAGGCCAGGGCACGCCCGATCGACTCTGGCGATTCTCAAAGGCGTACGGCATCAGCTTGTACCAGGGCGTGGGGGATGGGGAAGGCGACGGTGATGCCGACGGCGCCGCCACTGCAGCCGAAGCTCCGGGGTCGGTGGGGGCGGGGGTCTTTTGGGCCGGGGGGGGGTCCTGCGGGGCCGGTTCGGCACTTGCCACCGATGCGCCGGCAGCCAGGAAGACCAAGAGCGTCTCAGCGACGAACCGCATGCTCCTTGAGACGCTGTGAATCGCCGGACGGCCGTGACCGTCTGCATAGAAGCCCACTCCGCCATCGCGAGTCGGTTCAAGGACTAGTCCGTGACTTTTGGGAGAAACCACCGTCATCGCGAAGGACCCGGAGTTCTTCCATGGACTGAAGCGATCTCGGCGGAAGGCGAGATCGCTTCACTCCCTGAAGATACGACGGGCCGTTCGCAATGACGGAAGGGGCCTGAAATGGGGCGTATTCGAACGGGTTTCTTAGCAGGGAGATGAGGACGCCCCAGCCCGCGCGCTCGTGACCTCGTCAGCGGCCTCTCCGGCAAAGCCGAGGTCTTTGTGCCGGCCACCATGTCGCCGCAGCTCACCTATACCGAGTATCTGAGCACCAACCAGAACTTCATCAGTGCCTTCGGACGGCTGCGGCCGGGGATCGATCTCTCCCAGGCGCGAAGCGAGCTGGCGCTGCTCGGCGCCGCCATCAATCGCGCCATTCCCAGCGACCCCGATCAGCCCGACGAACGAACGAGTGCCTCGGCCACGACGCTGAATGAGGCCCGCATTGACAAGACCGTGCGGCGTTCGCTCTTCATCCTTCTGGGCGCCGTGGCCCTTCTACATTTGCTGGCTTGCGCCAACGTGGTCAACCTGCTGCTCGGACGCGCGGCGGAGAGACGTCGCGAGTCCGCGGTGCGGATCGCTCTGGGGAGCAGCGGCAGGCGGCTTTTCCGGCATCTGGTGAGCGAGGGGCTGACTCTTTCGCTCTTGGGCGGCGCCTTTGGCATCGCGCTCGCCGCCTGGGCCACCGCGGTGATAGCACCGCCCACCAATGTCTGGGCTCCTCGCAATTTCTACGGAAGCCTCGCTCCTTTCGATGCGCCTGCGTTCCGTTGGGCGGAGATGGCCTTCGGCATCGCCCTCGTCGGTCTCACCGCCCTGCTAATTTCGATTCCTCCCGCACTCGCCGCGTTTCGCATCGACGTCTCCGCCGGGATCAAGGCCGGTTCGCGCGGCATCGCCCCTGGCGGTCTCTCCCTGCGCCGGCCCTCGTCCCGCGGGGTGATCGTCGGCTTAGAAGCGGCACTTGCCATGCTTTTGGTGGTTTCCGCGGGACTTCTGATCGAAAGCTTCTCTCGCATGCAGAAGGCCGGGCTCGGCGTCGAGCCCGAGAACGTCCTCACCTTCTGGGTCATCCCGTCGGAGGCGCGGGTTCCCCCGGCTGCAGCACCCGAGTTCGTGTCCCGGATCCTCGAGGCCATCACCAGCGTGCCGGGGGTCGTCTCGGCCAGCGTCGACGGCGGCGGCCCCTTGAGCGGCACCGCCAACAGCACCCTCTACGTCATCGGTCGGCCGGACCCAGCGCCCGGCCAGGCCCCCGCAGTTCTCCGCCACTACATCGCTCCAGATCACTTCCGCACCCTCGCCATCCCCTGCTGCGAGGGCGGGGCTTCACCGACTCCGATACCGCAGGCGGCCCGCGGGTCATCGTGATCAGCGAAACCGCGGCGCGGCGCTTCTGGCCTAACGAGGACCCTCTAGGCCAGCGCTGCTGGTTCGGCGGCGGCAGCGATTTCGACTCTCCCGAGCGCAGCGCCATCGTCGTGGGGATCGTGGGCGATGTGGTCTACGCCCCCCTCGACCAGCATCCGAACTTCTCGAGCTTCTACACACCCTATTCACAGTTCACCTACGCCTCCCGCATGGTCTTCGTGCGCTCGGCCGGCGATCCCTGGTCCGTGACGAGCGGCGTGCGCAAGGCGGTCGCGAGTGTCGACCCTGATCTCGCGTTGCGCGATGTCCAGCCTCTCACCGAAGTGGTAAGCGGATCCTGGGCCCGCCACCGCTTCGATGCCACGCTCTTCGGAGCGTTCGGCCTTGCCGCTCTGCTCCTCTCCGCCAGCGGCATCTTCGCCCGTTGTCGTACGCGGTGGCGAGCCGCACCCGCGAATTTGGCGTGCGCATCGCTCTGGGCGCCAATGCCGCCCAAGTGCTGCGGCACGTGGTGAGCGAAGGGATGGCGTTTCCGGTGGCGGGACTGGTGACTGGCTGGGCCGCGGCCCTTGGCGTCACGCGTCTGCTGCAGGCGTCCCTCTACGAGATCTCGCCGCAGGAGCCCCGCGTCTTCGTGGGCACCGCAGGCCTCCTCATCATCGCGGCCATCGCCGCGTGCCTCGTCCCTGCGTGGCGGGCCACCCGCACGGATCCCATGGAAGCGCTGCGAGCCGAGTAATCATTTATGACGCCCAAGGTATTCGGAAGAGCCGAGCTGACTCGGCGAAAACGGAGCGTGCAAGGGCCGCAAGAGTTCCTTCCCGCACCTGTCCGCTCTTACGCGGAGCTGCGGCATCACACCGGGGAGTGGCAGTAGCGCGCGCCGAATTCGATCGCCTGCTGGGCTACTACATGAGCGATCTCACGCGCATGATGCCAGTGAACGGCAGGTTCTCTCCATCGCAGCGGGAGCTCTCCGGCTTCTATCTCGTGTGCTACAAGTCGGCGCTGAAAGCGATCCGCCCCGATGCCACCGCCCAGGCGATCCTCATCATCACCGCGACCGGCATAGGGGTCGTTTCTGACTTCGTTCCGATGGAGATCGAGGCGATCGAAAAGCTGATGACGGAAGAGGGAATGCTACAGAGGCACCTCAAGGACGATGTCGAAACCCGGATTGCACTGATCGACGCGAACAGGGGTTTCCCTAGCCCGGACTATTCATGAGGAATCGTCGCGAGACGTTCGAGACCGCGTCAATGGCGGGCAAGCGCAGGGACGAGCGACGCAACCGTATTGAACATACGGCGAGGAGACTAGGAGCGAGCACGCCCGCCAGTG
>JAENWE010000271.1 GCA_016650185.1 Vicinamibacteria bacterium
AAGTTCACCGAGGTTTCGGGCGCCGAGGCCAGGGCGAACGGTCTAGGCAATGCCGATCTCGACACGCGGTACATACAGATCGAACTCCCCCGCCCCGTGCCCGAAAATGGCGAGGTCCGGTTGCTGATCGACAAGACCTATCGGGACGCGAAAAGCTACTTCGTCGAGCCTGACACGGGCTTCATCGTCTTCTCCCGGTCGCTCGGGATCAAGCGAAACTCGGTGGTGCTGCCTTCGGGATATGAAGTGGTGGCGTGCAACTACCCCTCCCAAGTGATCCCCGAGACAGCCTCGGCGACCGAGAAGCCCTCGCTGTCCCGCTCGGTCATGAGCTTCTTCAACGTCGGCCCGGACGCGGTCTCATACGTGGTCAAGGGGCGGAGAACGAAATGAACCCGACCCTTCGCGGCGTCCGTGCCCTTACGATCCTGACCGCGGCCCTTGCCGGCTCCGCGTCAGCCCAGAACGGAGCGTTCTCCGAGCGTGCCCAGCAGGATCGCGAGATCGTCTATTTTCTCCTCGCTCCCGAAACGCATTCCTTCGAGCTGTATCACGATGTCACGATCAAGGACGTGGGTCGCTCGACCTACATCAACGTCGTCCGGACCGGCAGCAAGGTCTCCAACCCGAGCGCCCGGTGCCTCGACACCGGCGAGGCCTTGAAAGTGGAAACGCTGCGCGGCGACGAAATCACGAAAGCGCAGATCGACATCGGGGAGCCGGTCAAGCCTGAGAGCGAAGCGGCGGTGGTTCGCTTTCCTCCCGTGACGAAGGGCACGACGACGCGAATCCGGATCACCGAGACCTACACCGACCCGGCGCGCTATCGCACGGAGGGCGACCTGGTGATCTGGGACCGCTCGTTCGGGCGCCCCCAAAACGCCATCCTCCTCCCCGCCGGCTATGAGCTCGTCGCCTCGGCATTCCCGGTAAAGATCTCGCTGAGCGAAGATGACCGGATCCGCCTGGACTTTCTGAACCCGAGGAACGACGAGGTCCGAGCGCTCGTCCATCTGAGGAAACGCCGGTGAAGGAAGTCCTTGCCGTCATCCTGGGCGGCGGCCGCGGCACCCGGCTTTTCCCACTGACCGCGCATCGGTCGAAACCCGCAGTGCCGATCGGGGGCAAGTACCGCCTGATCGACATCCCCATTTCCAACTGCCTCAACTCCCATCTGCGCCGGATCATCGTCTTGACCCAGTACCTCTCGGAGAGCCTCAACAAACACATCTCCCGGACCTATCGGTTCGATCCCTTCACCGACGCCTTTGTGTCGGTGGTCGCGGCAGAGCAGACCGAAGAAGAGCAGGAGTGGTTTCTCGGCACCGCCGACGCCGTGCGCCGCTCCAATCGGCACATCCGGCAGCACGACTTCGAGGATGCCCTCATCCTCTCGGGCGACCAGCTCTACCAGATGGACTACCGGAAGATGCGCGAAACCCATCTTGACGCCGGGGCCGACATCACCGTCGGGGTGACGCCGGTTAACGCCGCAGCCGCGCCCGGCTTCGGCATTCTGAAGGTCGACGCCAACGGCCGGATCGTTCACTTCCACGAGAAGCCGCGGCACGACGAACTGGACGGCCTCGATTCCGAGTTGCCGGAGGGCGGCAAAGGCTACCTCGCGTCCATGGGGATCTACATGTTCACGCGCTCGGCGCTCGAGAAGACGCTCGCCGCCGACGCCTCCATGGACTTCGGAAAACACGTGATTCCGGACGCCATCGTGGACCTGAAAGTGCAGGCCCACACCTTCGCGGGCTACTGGGAGGACGTGGGCACCATACGCTCGTACTACGACGCCAATATCGGCCTGTGCCAGCCGGTGCCCCGATTCAACTTCTATGATGTCCTCATGCCCGTCCACACTCACGCCCGCGCCCTGGCGGGAACCAAGATCGAAGGCTCGCGGATGAAGAACGTCCTGGTCTCGGAAGGGTCCATCATCGTTGACGCCGAACTCGATCGCGCCTTGATCGGCATCAGGAGCCGGATCGGCCGAGGCTGCGTGATTCGAAACAGCCTCATCCTCGGAGCGGACTTCTACGAAAAGACCCCGCCCGATCCGTCCACCGGCAAGCCGGCCATCGGCATCGGCGACAATTCGGTGGTCGAGAACGCCATTGTCGACAAGAACGCCCGGGTCGGCGCGAATGTGCGATTGGTCAACGAAGCCAAGGTCGAATACGCCGACGGGCCCTGCTGGTATATCCGCGAGGGCATCATCATCGTGGCCAAAGACGCCGTCGTCCCGGACGGAACCGTGGTTTAGCCCACAACAAGAGACGCGCGAGGGCCGGCCGATTAGAATAGGGCGGTCGCAGGTCCGTAGGAAGCCGTGTCACGCCCGATCCCAAGGGACTCCCTGAACCGATGACTGCCATTTCACGATCTCCGAGCTCCCTCGGCCTTCTGGCTTCCACCGTTGCGAAGAAGGTGGTGATGGCGCTCAGCGGCATCGTTCTCACCGGCTTCGTGCTCGTCCACATGGCGGGGAACCTGCTCTTGTATCTGGGTCCCGACGCCCTCAATGCCTACGGCGAGATGCTGCAGTCGAAACCGGTCCTCGTATGGTCGGCGCGCGCGTTTCTGCTGGCCTGCGTCGCCCTCCACGTCTGGGCGGCCACGTCCTTGACCCTGACCAACCTGGCCGCACGGCCGGTGGGCTATCGCCAGACCGCTTATGAGGCGTCCACCTACGCGTCGCGCACAATGCGCTGGAGCGGCCCGATTCTGCTCTTGTTCATCATCTACCACCTGCTGCACTTCACGGTCGGTTCGGCGCATCCGGACTTCGTCCGCGGCAATGTGTACCGCAACGTGGTCATTGGCTTTCAGGACCCGCTGGTGGCCTTCCTCTATGTTCTCGCCATGGTGGCGCTTTCCCTGCACCTCTTCCACGGCGTGAACAGCATGCTGCAGACCCTCGGTCTGTCGCATCCCCGATACAACTCTCTCCGCGCCATGCTCGGAGCGACCTACGCTGCGGCGGTGACCGTCGGCAACCTCTCCTTCCCCATTTCGGTCTACTTCGGCCTGGTCCGGTAGGACATGAATCTTGACTCAAAATCGCCGTTTCGACGGTCCGAGCTGAGCGCCGACCGATTCACTCGGGCGGCGCGATCGGGGGTTTGGGGGGCTGAGCACATCCCCTCCTTCTCGTCT
>JAENWE010000272.1 GCA_016650185.1 Vicinamibacteria bacterium
GGCGCACGCCGTAACGTCGTCGCGCTGATCCGCTGCCGCCCGAGCTTGGGCGAGGTGGCCTTCGGCTTTCGGGGTCACACCCCGAATCGTCGCATCCTGTTTGACCCTCGCCCTGGCCGCATTCTTTTGGGTCGTGCTGCTTCCGGACCGCCGTCTTTTTGGTGCGTCGGAACCTCCGGCTGGGGCGAGGCGACCTTCGGGGCGCGCTCCGAATCGCGGTCTTCATGTTCGCGACCGTGGCGCTCGCCAGCCTTTTTCGGGCTGACCACACCGCCTGGGCCATCGTCGAGCAAGCCCTGCTGGTGCAGATTCTGAGCCGAGGATTCTATGGGGCATGGCTTGGGTTGGCTTACCTACATGGCCCTCGAGCCGGCGGTTCGCCGTCGCTGGCCGCAACTGCTGATCTCCTGGAACCGCCTCTGCTGGGGCGCTTCCGTGATCCTTTGCTGGGCCGCGACGTGCTCATCGGGGCGCTTTCGGCGATGGTCGTAGTCCTGGCTGGTCTGCTGGACCTGACGAGCGTCTTGCTCGAACCAAGCGGCCTCACTGGCGTGAGTCTTCTGAGCACCCTGAGCTCACCCCGGCAGGTGGCCTACTTCTTTCTCTGGGCTCCCTTCGTCGGCGTGGCCTATTCGATGTCCTGGCTATTCATGCTCTATCTCTTCCACGCGGTGGTGAGACGAGCGTGGCTCGCGGGCTTCTTGCTGTTTCTGTTTACTCGGGAGCAGGCAGTTGCTCCCGCAAGGCGTAGTTCCATTCGCGGTCCTCGGGAGGGCTCCGTTCGTCAACGGGGCATGGAGACCCGGTGCGCCGGGTACCGGTGCTGAAGGGAGCCTCTTCCTTACCGATTCGAGATAAGCTCGGAATCGGTAAGGAGCGACATGAGCACGAGCACGACGACCTTGACGTCCAAGGGGCAGATCACCCTGACCAAAGCCATCCGGGATCGCCTCGTCCTGAAGAAGGGCGACCGGTTGCGCATCTCGGTCAGCCGGGATGGGTCGCTGACCCTGAGGCGTGAGCAGGAGCCGCATCTTGGGGACGCCTACGGCCTCCTGCACCGGCTCGCCCGTCGCAGGCCGGCGTCGGTTTCTCAAATGCGCGCAGCGGTGCGGGAACGGGTGAGACGGAAGGCCTCGGGAGAGCGATCTTGATAGCGCTCGACACAAACGTGCTGGTCCGGTTTCTCATACGCGACAACCTTGGCCAGGCCGCGCGCGCACGGGCGCTGGTCGAGAACTGCAAGACAAGAGGCGATGTCTGCCTGGTCAGCAATCCCGTGCTTTGCGAGCTCGAGTGGGTCCTCGAAAGCCTTTACCGGGCCTCCCGCGCAGACATCGAGGCGACCGTCCGGACCCTGCAGGCGACGCCGCCCTTCGCGCTCGAAGACGCTGATCTCGTGGATCGCGCGCTTCAGATGTACCGGAAGGGAAAAGGCGACCTCTCCGACTATCTCCTGGGCCAGATCGGGGTCGCGCGCGGCGCGCGGACCACCTACACGTTCGACCGCGACCTGCGAAACGCCGAGGGCTTCACCCTGCTGTAGTCCAAGGAACGGTGTCTTCGGCCCCGAGCCCTCTGCGGATTCGGCGGCCAGTCTGACGGATTCGTCAGCGCTCGAATCGCGATAGGAGATCCTCCGGAAGATCGGGGCGGCTCACATGGCCGCACTTTCAGGGGAGGTTGAATGCCGTCACCTGGGGACTCGAGCACAGCGATCCGTTCATCGGATGAGACCGCGGCCAAACCGGCGGAGTCGCGCGGTGATCCCACCGTGCGCTTCACACCCGGGACGCTCCTCGCCGGCCGCTATCGGATCGTCTCGCCGCTGGGGAAGGGCGGCATGGGCGAGGTCTACCGCGCTGATGACATTCGCCTCGGACAGCGCTCCAGCGTCTGTTCCCTGACGCCGAAGCCGCGGGGGTAGCTTCCGGGAATGACCGACACAGGGATTGGGCAGTTTCGCGGTCTTGATCGCCGTCTATCGGTAGGCTTCGGACCGATGTCGCACGCCCAGGATCTGCATGACGTCCTTTTCCAGCGTGAAAAGAACGCGGTAGTCACCCACCCGAAGCCGGGACGTCCCCGCGAAGTCGCCGGTCAGTTTGCGGAGGTCACCGCCGCCAGTTCTGGCGTAGTGAAGGATGCCGTCGAAGATTCGCATCGCGGTGGGCCTATCGATCCGTCGAACGTCGGCCCTCGCATCGTCGAGCCACTCGATGCGATAGGACGGCACTACCCGCGGGCAGGAAAGTCTTCGGGCTTCAACTGGAACTCGGCCAGAACGCCGGCCATCGTAGTGGCGCTACGGGCGCCGGAAGGCTGACGCCGTCCGTTCTCAATGCGTCTCCGATCTTCGTCGGTCACCGGCTCGTCGTCGGGGAGCGCAGTGGCCGCACCGCGCGCCACCGGATCCAGCAGCAGAAACTCCATGAAACGGACAGCGACCGTTGCCTGTTCAGAATCGAGGCGCTCAAGAAGAACGGCTGCGTGCTGCTTGTCAACGTTGCTCATAGGCATTCTCGTGAATGGGAAGCCTTGGCAGGATACAGCGGCGAGAGACGCAGCGGCAATTCCGAGTCCGACGTCTCGGAACAAGGTGTTCGGCGACCGCTTCCTGGTCGCCTTCCGATACGACACGTTCGGCCACCTGGATCAGGCCAGGCTTGTGTTTGCGAAGATCCGCGGCCGGGCAGCAGGTCCAGACCAAACAGACCGTGGCGATCACGCGAGGGGAGGATTATGCCGATCCGGTGCGGCAGACGGCCTAGTAACCGGCACGGCATCCGTCTCCGGTGGCAGTACCCTAGTACCATCTCAGTAGGAGGTGGTCGGAAGGCTTCCGAGCGCGCCAGCCTGCCCTGGGGCACTGAAGCGATCTCTCGGGAGATTGCTTCGGGCGTGTCAGCCTTCAAATCGCCCAATTGGCCGTCTGCAACGCCTCCACGCGCTCAAACTCGCGCAGGTTGTTCGATACCAGCGTCAGTCCTTCGCTACGTGCATGGGCGGCAATGTGAAGATCATTCACTCCGATAACCTGGCCCTGTTTTTCCAGCGCACTTCGAATGCTGCCGTAGTGTTGAGCAGCCTTGGGGCCATAGGGCAACACAACCAGGCGGCTGCAAAAGTCCTCCACCATCGCCAAAGAACGCGCAACGGCATTGCTCTTTTCGGCGCCGTGCATCAACTCGGCCAGCGTGATGGACGAAATAGCCATATGGCCCGCGTTTTCATTGAACAACGCCAACGCCTCTAGCGGCATGCGCTTGATCACATGGATGACGATGTTGGTGTCGAGCAGATAGCGCAGCATCACAGAACTTCACGCGCGGGCTGGTCCTGACTGGCGCGTGTCTCCATGAAATCATCGGACACCTTCGGGCCATCCAGGAAGAAGCTGTCCCAGGTCTGTCCCAGGGGCGCGATGATGCGCTCACAGCCCCGGGCGCGGACGTCCACCCGCTTTACGTTGTCGGGCAGGCGCAGTTCAGCCGGCAGCCGTATGGCCTGGCTGCGATTGTTGATGAACACCGTGGTTGCAGTCATGGTCTGATCCTTCACGCTATCTAATGGGATATAGCAACAGTATATCCCAATCTGAAACCGGAACTTATTTCTGCGCGGGCGCTTAGTGAACTGTCACACCAGTTCGATGGTCAAGCGCCGCCCCACCATCGCCGCAGCGCGTTGCAGGCTGCCGAGCGTAATGTCGTTCTTGGGATCAAGGATACGATCAACCTGGGTGCGGCTCGTCTTGAGCAGCGTGGCCATCTTGTTCTTGGAGATATTGTTCCTCTTCATGGCCTCGGCGAGCTGCCATGCAACAA
>JAENWE010000273.1 GCA_016650185.1 Vicinamibacteria bacterium
ATGTTCGGCGAGAGAGGGAAGGCGGTCGCAGCGATGCTGCGGTCCGGAGTCAATGGACCATCGATCTGGGCGACGTGAGGACGTTCACCGATCTGAGCGTGAGCGTCCCGGATGTCGCTTTCGCATGGCACGTCCGGGTGGAGGCTTCAGACGATGGGAGCCGGTATCACGTGATCGAGACGGAGGCGGCCCTGTTCGATCAGACCTGGAACGGCGAACGCGTCCGCAAAACGGATGTGCGGTTCGACGCTCCAGTGACCGCCCGCTACCTTCGACTCACCGGGCGCGCCGCGTCGGACTCGCGCCTCCTGGAACTCGAGGGCGCTTCGGTCACGCTGCGACGCCGCTTGAAAGGCGACGCCTGGTCGTTGAACGTGGCCGCACAGCTTGTGGACAGCCCGGACCGTCCGCGTGCAGGCGTCAGCCGCTATCGGCTGAGCGCCTCGTCCCTTCTTCCCTTCGATGAAGTGGAGGTGCTGGCTGACGACGCCACCTTCGCGCGCCAAGCCCGCCTGGTCGAAGAGATCGGGACGGCCGGAAAGCCACGCGAAGACCGGCTGGGCGAGGGGCGCATTTTCCGCCTGCGCGCCAGCGACCAGATCGTTGCGGGCGAGGACGCGCGTTTCCGGACTCGCAACGGAAGCGGGGGCGCTCTGTTCCTCGACATCGACAACGCGGCGAGCCCGGCGCTGCGCGGATTGAGGGTGCGCCTCCATGGTTCCAGAATGCGACTTCTCTTCCCGGTTTCGAGCAAGACGTTGACCCTCTACTACGGCAACGAGGGCACGCGCACGCCGGCCTATGATCTCGAGAGCCTGCGCCCGCGGATCGCCCAGGCCCTCGGAACCACCGGCGCCGCTCTGAGTGGCGAGGAAGTCAATCCTCTCTTCCGTCGCGAACCTCCCCTTCGCTTCGCGGCGTCTCTGGGCGCATCGCTTGACCCAGGTCCATGGCGCCACGAGCGCGCCATCGCCCCCATTCGCGAGGAAGATGTCTACACGATCACCCTCACCGCGGAGGACCTCACCGTGTCCCGTCCCGACCTCGCCGACCTGCGCGTCGTGAACGAAGCGAACCGGCAAGTGCCCTTCCTGATCGATCGCAACTTCACCGAAGAGCGGATTCCGCTGAGGGTCTTGAAAGGCAGGAGCTCGTCCTCGCACCGCAGTCGGTACGAACTCACTCCGGAGGGAACGAAGGCCGGCGATCGCGAGCCTCCACTCTCCGGAATCGAACTCGACATTGCGGAGCCCTTCTTCGAGCGGCAGGCGCGTCTCCTCCACACCAGGAGCGAATTCCAGCGCGAGGCGGCTTTCTCACTCACCCTGGCCCGACGCCCACCGGCCACGGGGCGGTTGAGGATCGCCACCTCCGCGCCGTTCGGGCCGCTGAGCCTGGAAGTGGATGACGGAGACAACGCCTCGCTCGATGTTCGCTCGGCCACCGCCATCATCCGCGTGCCCCGGATCGTCTTCAAGTCGGCGCCCGGCGAGCTTCACCTTCTGCTCGGATATGCGGCCTCAGACGCGCCGCGCTACGACCTGGCGGGCCTTCGCGGCGAGTTGCTCGCCTATTCCGCGGTGCGGGCAAGCGCCCTTGCCCTGACCGAGAACAAGGGTGGCAAGGGCAGATGGTTCCCCTCCTTTCAAGGCGCGCCCCGCGGTACGCTGGTCTGGGGCGCCATCATCGCAGCCATCATCGTCCTGCTGGGTCTGACCCTGCGAACCATCAAGAGCGCTTAGATTACGGAGTCATTCATGGTCAAGACGGCAAAGAAGTTCGTCGCTCTCGCAGTCGCATGGGGGCTCCTGGCTCCGCCCCAAGCTCACGCCTGGGGTGAGCGAGGCCATGACCTCGTGACCCGCGTCGCGGTTCGCCTGCTCGCGGCCAAGGTAGCCAAGGGCACACCCCTGGCCACGCAGTTCGGCCGCAAGGAGTTCATGCTCGGACACCTCTCGAATGTGCCGGACATTGTGTGGCGCAATCAGGGCGAAGCCATCGAGAAGCAGAATGCCCCCACCCATTTCCTCGATCTCGAGTACATCTCTCCCGAACTCACCTTCTCGACCGCCCCCCTGACCCTCGACCTCGCTCTGGCCCGGATGAAAGAGCTGTGCGCGATTCGGCCCAAGGGCTACGTCTGCGCGGCCCCTCAAGGGGCGAGTCCCGACGAGAACAGCGCGGGCACTGCGCCTTGGAGGGTGGGTCAGCTCTTTCGTCTCGCGGTGGAGAGTCTCAAGGCGTCAAAGGCGGGCGAGAAAATCGATTCGGCCGCCATTGATCACGCCTTTCTGACCGCCGGCATCATGAGCCACTTCGTAGGGGACCTTGGCAATCCCTATCACACGACCCGAAACTACGATGGATGGGAGAGCGGCCAGGGGGGCATCCACAGCTACTTCGAGAGCTCGCTGGTCAGCGCCTACCGACTAGCCCTCGATCAGGAAGTCTTCGATGCCGCTCTGACCGGCCGAGGCCTCGAGCGAGTCATGAAGCAGCTGGGGGCCGCCGATCGGAAAGCCCTGTCGCGCGACCCCGTCGCTCTCGCCATGGCTCTGGCCTTTGACTCTCACACGCAGCTCAACGCGGTCAACGCGATCGACAGGAAGTTCGCGGTGACCAAGCCAAGTGGAGTGGGCCCGGACGGCAAGTCCGTGAGCGCCGAACGACGCGACCCCGCCGAGTTACGAGCCAGGTTCCACGATTTGACCGTGGAACGACTGGCCACCGCGGCCGAGGTCCTGGCGGATCTTTGGTTTCTCGCCTGGGACGAAGCCGGCCGGCCAGACTTCAAGGGCTATCGGAGCTTCGTCTATCCCGTCGGCCCCGAATTCATTCCCGCGGACTATCTCGCGGGTATGCGATAGCCAAGCCGCTCGGCAAATGCTCACACCACCGTATTCTCGGCCATCCAGGCGAGATAGGGGGCGTGGCCATCGCTGATGGGAAGGGCTACGATCTCCGGCACGTCGTAAGGGTGGCAGGCCCGGATCGCGGCCTCGACCTCGGCGAAACGGCCCGCCCTGGTCTTGATGAGGAGCAGCCTTTCGTCGCTCTTCTCCAGAGTACCCTTCCACTTGTAGATCGACGTCACCCCCAGCCCCACTTGAACGCAGGCGGCGAGCGAGCGCCTCACCAGATCCTCGGCCAGCGGCCCTTCATCGAAGTCCGTGGGCACGGCGCACAGGATGAGGATCGCCCCGGATTCACCCAAGCTCATTTGTCTCCACCGACCTTCAGGATGAAGGCGGATTGCGGCGCGGTGAGGCCCACCACCGAAAGTCGTCCCTGACGAACGAGAGGCGAGCTTGCAAACTGCGGTTCCGCCTTCAAGGCAGCCAGGCTGACCGGCCGCGTCAAGGCGCGAACCGGCGACAGATCGATGACGAACAGCTTCGTCCCGGACGGCTGTTTGGGGTCTGGATAGGCGCCCGAGGTCGCTCGCGCGACCCCCACCACCGCCTTTTCGGAACCGGTGTGATACACGAAGACCCGATCGCCCTTCGCCATCTCACGCAGGTTTTTCAGGGCGACCGGGTTGCGGACGCCATCCCACACCCCAGCGCCCTTGGCCACAAGATCGGCGAACGAGTACTCGGATGGCTCCGTCTTGAACAGGTAGTCGGTCATCGCGTTCTCCTTTTTTCCTCTTGAAGAAGCGAAGTGTAGCCAAGATGGTCGCTTGACATTCTTACAGTGCTATTTCATAGTCCTACTGTAAGACATGACCGATCTGGTTCAACTGGAGCAGGGCATCCGCGATCGGCTGATCGAGCACGAGTCGCTGGTGGACGCGCTCCTCCAGGAGAGGGAACAGATCCGTGGTTCCTTGTTCTCACGATTCGCGGCTTGCGGGAAATCGAACTGCGCCTGCGCCCAAGGGGAGAAGCACGGGCCCTACTACGTGCTGTCGAACCGAAGCGGAGGCGAGGGGACGTTCATCTACCTCAAGGAAGACCAGGTGGGCCGGGTGAGGGAATTGGTGAACCGGCATCGACGGTTTCGCAAGGGATTGAAGCGGCTCAAGGGCCTCTCCACCAGACTCCATGCGCTGTTCGAGAAGTATGAGAGTTCGGCCACGCTCGCGGGCTTCCGCCAGGCAGGAATCTAACACAATAAATATCAATGTCTGATAATATTTTAGGCGTCGATAAAGAGAACTTACTTGAGATGCCGTCCTCCGTAAACCAACCATCCCGAACCCCGCGACTCAAAGGCCTCGCCATCGCCGCGTTGGTGGTTTGCGGGATCGCCTATGCGGCTCTCCGGGATGATGAGGGGATCAGGCACGTCTTCCGTGAAAGGTCGCGTCTCCAGGACCTCAACCACTCCGTCGAGGGGCTTCGCGAAGAGAACAACCGTCTGCGCGCCGAGATCAAAGCGCTACGCGAAGACCCGCGAGCGGTCGAGAAGCTGGCCCGCGAGGATCTGGGTCTGTCCAGGCCAGGAGAGATCGTCTTTATTCTCGAAGGCGACCCCTCAGATCCCAGCCGTTGATCCAAGGGGCGCTCAATTTTTTGCGAGCGGTCGGCCGATTTGGCCCGAAACACCCCCAAAACACGTACAATGCACGCCAGTCGGGCGGATGTCGCGTCACCATGAAGCGTGTCGCGATTCGACTTACGACTCATTGTGTGACACAGACGTTCCCAAACAACCCTTTCTAGGAGGAAAGAAAACAAATGGCAAAGCCGATGACCAAGGCGAAGCTCGTGACTGCACTCGCTGAAGCAACCTCGATCCCGAAAAAGACTTCGGCGGCGTATCTTGAAGAGCTTGCTCGTCTGGCTCACAAGGAAGCCAAGAACGGTTTCGTGATTCCGGGGGTAGGCAAGCTCGTGGTTCGCGCCTACAAGGCTCGCAAGGGTCGCAATCCCCAGACCGGCGCGGAGATCCGCATTCCGGCCCGGAAGCGCCTGAAGTTCGTGATCGCGAAGGCTGCGAAGGACGCGGTGTTCGGCGGGTAGTTTGCCCCTTCCGAGGGTCTCACCCCGTTCCCAAAAGACGCGAGGGTCTCGAGCTCATGGGAACGCGGGGGGAGCCTCGAAACCATCGTTTGGAAAAGCGGCGCCTCGGCGCCGCTTTTCTTTTCCCAAAGAACGCCCAGCTATTGGGACACCCCCGCCGCCTTTAGCGCCTCCGCAAGGCCCTTCAGCCATTCGTCAAAATCCATCGATCCGTCCACCACGATCTCGAACTTGCCGTTCGGCTTTCGCTTCACCGACCCGGGGTTCTTTGGGCCCAGCGGGATCATGATGCTCTCCCGGTGAATCCCCATCGGATCCGTCACTGCAAAGATCTTCTCGATTTCGGCCATCCCCACTTGCTGCATCACTTCTCCGTCGATTCGCGAGTCTCACCCTCGAGACGCCGCCCCGGCATTGTAGTCACCTTGGCCAGAAAGCGCGGTGGGCAGCGACACGCCCCCCCCCCAGGCGTCACCGCCCGATGAGCCTGAGCCCCGAACCTTCTCCCATCGAACTGGTGCTCGACGAGGCACGGGCCCTCGCCCTCGAAACCGGCGGAGAGCGAGCCGGGCGCGCAGTAAGCCCCGTCGCATCGCTTGAACGAGATGTCGGCTTCGGCAGTCTGGAAAAGGTCGAGTTGATCACCCGGATCGAGCGACGAGCCGGGTGCACGCTGCCGGACGGGATCCTGCAGGCCGAGACTTGCGAAGAGATCGCATCGGCCTTGAGCGGGGCGCCCCGGGCTGCGTCGGCGCCGGCCTCGATTCAGCGCAACCAGGAAATCGAGCCCCTGATTCAGACCGGACCTCAGGGTCTGGCTCCAACCGTCGACCGAGCCCTCGCGGCTCGGGCCGAGGAGGCCCCCGATCGCGTCACGGTCTTTCTGAGCGAGGACGATGCGCCCGAGCGCGACATCACGTACGGCGAACTGTCGCGTGGGGCTTCCCAGATCGCGGCCGGACTCGCGGCCCGCGGCATCTCGCGCGGTGATGCCGTGGCCTTGATGCTTCCCACCAGCTTCGAGTTCCTGCGCGCGTTTCAGGGCACCTTGCTCCTGGGGGCGATCGCGGTCCCGATCTACCCGCCGGTGCGTCTGGACCGGCTGGCCGAGTATGCGCAGCGCCAGGGCGCCATCCTTCGCTCGGCCGGGGTTCGCATCATGATCACCATCGTCCGAGCCAAGCCGATCGCGGCGGTGCTGAAGTCGACGGTGCCCACCCTGAAAGAGGTGGTCAGCGGGGACGAGCTGGTGAACGACCCTCATGCGCGCCTTCGCATGTCTCCCCAATCGCGACCCGAGGATCCGGCCTTCATCCAGTACACTTCCGGGAGCACCGGAAATCCGAAGGGAGTTCTGCTCACTCATGCCAATCTGATCGCCAACATTCGGGGCATCGGCTTCGGACTCGACGGGCGTCCGATGGAAATGGGGGTGAGTTGGCTGCCCCTGTACCACGACATGGGCCTGATCGGGAGCTGGCTCTTCACCATGGCCTCCGCATACCCACTCGCGCTCCGCTCGCCTCTCTCCTTTCTGGCCCGTCCGGAGCGCTGGCTGCAGGACATCCATCGACGACGGGGCACCTTGTCCGCGGCGCCAAATTTTGCCTATGAGCTTTGCGTGCGGAGGATCCGCGACGAGGACATCGAGGGCATCGATCTCTCCTCGTGGAAATGCGCTCTGAACGGCGCCGAGCCTGTTCGGCCTGAGACCATCGACCGATTCGTCCAGCGGTTCGGCAAGTACGGCTTCCGACGCGAAGCCATGATGCCGGTGTTCGGCCTCGCCGAATGTTCGGTCGGTCTGTCCTTTCCCCCGGTCCTGCGCGGACCGAAAGTCGACCGCGTCGATCGAGCCTCGTTCGAAAAAGGGCACGCCTCGAAAGCGATGGGGGACGATCCGGGCGCCAACCTCTTCGTTTCGGTGGGCCGCGCTCTGCCCGATCACGAGATCAAGGTCGTCGACGACGCCGGGGTGACGCTTCCCGACCGCGAGGTCGGACGCCTGCTTTTCCGGGGACCGTCCATGACCGCGGGCTACTACAAGAATGAAGAAGCGACCGCCGCTATTCGGCGAGAGGGCGGTTTCTTCGACAGCGGCGACCTCGCCTACATCGCCGAGGGCGAGTTGTACATCGCCGGCCGGCTGAAGGATCTCATCATCCGCGGCGGTCGCAACCTCGTGGCCGCGGAGGTCGAGGAGGCGGCATCCGAAGTCATCGGCGTGCGGAAAGGGTGCGTCGCCGCCTTCGGGGTGACCGAGGCACGCAGCGGAACGGAGCAGGTGGTCATCGTCGCGGAAACCAAGGCACGCTCCACCGAGGAACGCGATTCCATCGAGGGCCGGATCATTGAGCGGGTGACCCAGGCGATCGGCGCCCCCCCCGACATCGTCCGCCTGGTGCAACCGGGATCAGTGCTGAAAACCTCCTCGGGCAAGATCCGCAGAAACGACACCAAGGCCTTGTTCCTCTCGGGCGGCTTGGGACGCGAGAGAAGCGACTCGGTCTTGGCGCGCCTGAAGATGGGAGGCCTGCTTTTGCGCAGCGCGGGCGAGCGCCTCCTTAGGGACACCGCTTTGTTCCTGCGCGGCGCCCTCTTTCTCTTGACCCTGATGATCTACGCGCCCCTGTCGTGGATCGCGCTCTCTCTCTTGCCACCTCGGGCCGCGCGACGATTTGAGCGTTGCTCCGCCATGGTCGCCCTGCGCCTTCTCACCAAAGAGGCCTCGGTCACAGGCCAAGTGAGCATCTCGCCCGGTCGGGCCGCCCTTCTGGTCTGCAACCACTCCTCGTACCTCGACGTCATCGTGCTGCGAGCGCTGCTTTGCGAAGACTTCGTATTCGTGGCGAAGCGCGAGGTCCGCGATTACCCGTTCATCGGACGGTTCATCCGCCGTTCGGGTCACATCTCGGTCGAGCGCAGTGACGTGCAGCGCGGCGCCGCCGACGCGTCCAGTGTGACCGCTGCCCTGAACACGGGGCAGAGCGTTCTGGTGTTCCCCGAAGGCACGTTCACTCACGCGGATGGGGTGCGCCCTTTTCGTCTCGGCGCCTTCCGCGCCGCAGCCGACGCGGGCTGCCCGATCATTCCCCTGGCCCTCATGGGTACTCGCAAGATGCTGCGTGAAGGCCACCGGGTGCCTCGAAAGGGAAGCCTGTCCTTATGGGTCGGCGAGCCGTTGATCCCTCAGGGAGAATCCTTCCGAGACCTCGTCGCCCTTCGAGACCGCACGAGGAACATCATCGGCGCCCAGACCGGCGAGGCGATCCTGGACCTGGTGTCCGCCGGAGTGGAACAACCCTGGTGATCCCTAGCGGAAAGCTGACCGCCCGCGAGGTCGACCTGGCCAGGGAAGCGATTCGCCCCTTCCTGCCCCCGACCCGAGTGATCGAGGCCCGAGGTGCCGGCTCTCGGCGCATCTTCCTGAAGCTCGAGACGGATCAGCCCACCGGCTCTTTCAAGGTGCGCGGCGCGCTCTCGAACCTGCTCCGGCAGTCTGACACTCCGGCCGGGTTCGTTGCCGCCTCCGCGGGAAATCACGGTCTGGGCGTCGCCTGGGCCGCGCAGATCAGCAGACGGCCGGAGAAGGTTACGATCTTCGTTCCGGAGAGCGCCCCTTCCGCAAAGATCGAAAAACTCCGTCTCTACCCCGTCGACCTTCGCATCGTGGGCCAGACCTTCGATGATGCGGAACGCGACGCGCATGTTTTCGAGCGCGAAACCGGAGCCCGCTTCATCCACGCCTACGACGATCTCCTCACCGCCGCCGGCCAAGGCACGCTCGCCGGAGAGGTTCACGAGGCCATCGGAGACATCGGCACCCTGGTGATCCCGGTAGGAGGAGGGGGGCTGATCAGCGGAAACGCAGCGTGGCTCAAAGAGCGGCTGAAGGCCACGCGGATCGTGGCCGTTCAGCCGGACGCCTCCCCCGCCCTGTCGGAGTCGATTCGCCTCGGCAAAGCCCTGCTCGAGTATCCGGCTGGCCCCACCATCGCCGATGGGCTCTCGGGCGGCATCGGTCGTCTTGTCTTCGATCATCGAGCCCTCATCGACGAGGTCATGAACGTGCCCGAGGCTCTGATCCGCGCCGCCGTTTCGAGCCTCCATCATGCTGAGGGCGTTCGCGCCGAAGCCTCCGGCGCCATCACCGTGGGCGCCCTCAACCTTGAGAAGAGTCACGACTGGCCTCAGCCCATCGTGTGCGTGATCAGCGGCGGCAACATCGATCAGTCTCTGTTCGAGGAACTCATCGGTTGAAAATTTCTCGGTCGAGCGCGATGCCCGCGGCCCAGCCGCCAGGGTCCTGCCTATAATCGGGCACGGCTCTTCCTTTGAACCAGAACCAAGATCCGCGCGTCTCCTCGTTCTGGCCGCAACTCGCTGTGATCCTGCTCTTGGGCCTGTTCCTCCTCCAGGGAATCTCGACCATCGGCGCGACCTCGCCGACCACGGATGAACCCGGCCACTATCGCTATGGCCACCGAATCCTGCGGGGAGTGGCTGCGCGCTGGGACGACAGTAAGATGCCCGCCTCGGCGCTCAACGCGCTCCCCTGCTTCGTATCCGAGAGGATCGGATCGCCGGTCCGGGATGCGGGCGAATTCGCAGGGCCCTGCGACTGGACACTGGCCCGACTGCCCACCCTGCTGGGCGGCCTGGCTCTCGGACTCGCCTTGGCGTCCTGGTCCCGCGCTTTGTTTGGATGGTCGGGGGCGGCGGTTTCTCTGGGCCTGTTCGCCTTCGATCCCAACTTCCTCGCCCACTCGACGCTCGTGACCACGGATGTGTTCGGAGCCTTGTTCCTGCTGCTCTCACTGCGGGCCTTCGCGCGCTGGCTCGAAGTTCCCCGAATCCGGAACAGCGTGCTCCTCGGGCTGGCCGTGGGAGCCGCTTTCATCTCGAAATACACCGCGGCCTTTCTACCCGTCATCTGTGTGGTGGCGGCAATCCTGTGCCGCGGGAGAGTGGTCGGGCGGGCCAAGGCCCAGGTCGGTTGGGCCTCCGGCGCCGCCATCGCGCTGGCCATCGCCCTTGCCGTCATCAATGTCGGCTTCCTCGGCGATGAGACCGGCGCGTCGCTTCGGGATCAGCGCTTCGAAAGCCCACAGTTCCGCGAACTCTCACAGGTGCCCTTGCTCTCCTCCCTGCCGCTGCCGGTGCCGCGACCGTTTGTGGAGGGCCTCGATCGGGTCTTTCATCGCGAGAGGGAAGGGGGCGGCTCGGGGAATATCTATCTGCTGGGCGAGTTGCGCGCGCCCGGCAGCGATGGCTTCCCGTCCTACTTCCTGATCGTCGGCTTTTTCAAGACGCCCATCCCTACCCTGCTCGCTTTGGCCCTGGCTCTTTTTCTGTTCGTGAAGCGCGGTCGCGCTTCGTGGAACGTCGACGAAGTGACCCTGGCTTCGGCGGTGGTCATGCTCTCCTTGTACTTCAGCTTGCTGTTCCGCGCGCAGATCGGCTTCCGCCACTACCTGGTGGCGGTGCCGCCAATGTTCGTCTTGGCCGGCGCTTTGGGTCCGTGGCTTTCGCAAACACGAGGGCGTCTAGCCATCGGAGTTGTGGGCCTTTGCCTGTCCGCCGGCTCGGTGACGCGACATGGCCGCGATCCGCTCTCATACTTCAACGAGTTGGTCGACCCCACCCTCACCTATACGATAGCGGCGGATTCGAACCTGGAATGGGGCCAGACTGCAGAGGAGGTGGAAGCGTACCTCGCAGCCCACCCGGACGTTTTGCGGGCGCCCGCGAAGCCGTTTCCGGGGCGGTTGCTGGTGGGCGCGAATCAACTCACGGGAGTGGTGACCCGGCGTCGGATGGAGTGGCTCCGAGATTCACGACTGCGACCCATCGGGCATGTGGCCTTCACTCACTTCCTGTTCGAGGTGAGTGACGCCGAGGCGGGAGCCCTGCGCCTCGAACAAGGAGACCCTCCCCTTCCGCCGGGTTGAGACACAGGCCGTTCCCCCTCCTATACTCCCGGGTCTCCCGTGGGGCCCGTGCCGAAGAAAAGAGTGGGGAAATAGAGACCTGCATGCGAACCGTCTTCATTACCGGAGCCAATCGTGGTATCGGCCTCGAACTCGTCAAGCAGTACGTCGCTCAAGGCGACGTGGTTCACGCCTGTTGCCGGCGGCCCGGCGGCGCCGCCGAACTGAAGGCCCTGGAAAAGGCGAGTCGTGCCAACCTCCATGTGCATGCGCTGGACGTCACTCGAACGGAGGCCATTCAAAGACTCGC
>JAENWE010000274.1 GCA_016650185.1 Vicinamibacteria bacterium
CCTCATTCAGCCCTGACTGGAGAACGCGCGCCTCCCACGGGTCGGCGGTGGATCTTCTGGAACACGTGTCCGAGCGCCACTTCGCTCCGGTGCAGTCCTGTATGGTCGATACCATATCAGTTTGCTGTCCAACTAATATCAACACGTTTCCGACGGCCTGCCCGTGGGCCTTCGGCCGCGTCGAGCCCTGGGGGGGAGCTCAGCGGCCCTCGCCCAGTTCGATGAGAGCATCATCGATGCGCCGATTCCCCTCCTCCACGACGGGAGTTGAGATCTGGCCGTGGTGGAGGGCCATATCGAGGGCCGCGCGCTCGGCGTGAAGAAGGCTCCGTCGAATCTCATCGGCCCGCGCCCGCGCCAGTTCCGGATGAGCCAGGAGAAGCGCCGCCTGGCCCTGCATGCCTCTCTCGTCGCGCTCCTTGATCTCTTCGGCGAAGGCCGCTTGAAGGGCGGTCGGCACTTCGCCGGTCGATTCCATCTCCTCCAGCCGACGCGCGGCCGCGGCCGCGGAGATCCGATCGGCGGTGGCGCGATCGAAGTCGTCTTCTCCCTCGGTCCGGGTCAGGATCCCCATTTTGCGAAGGAGCGGCCCGATGCTCAATCCTTGCACCAGCAGGGACAGTAGCACCACGCCTGACACGAGGGTCAGCAGTTCCTGCCGTGCTGGATGCCCGGACCCGACCCAGGTTTCGGGAGTGATCCCCAGAACGAGGGCGATCGGAATGGACCCACGGAGCCCCGACCAGGCAACCACCAGGCGCCACTTCGGCGGGAACGGCCGCCCCATCAGCACGAGCGATTGGCCGGCCAGCCAGATGATGACCAGGCGCGCGATGTTCATCCCGATGAAGATGAGAACGAAGCGGGCAGCGGCGGGCACAAGGTCGGTGCTCTGGAGGGCAATGCCCATGAGCAGGAATACCAGGGAGTTCGCGATGTAGGCGGCCACCTCCCAGAACGCGGTAAGGGCCAGCCGAGTCCGCGCCGACATGGAATGGACCTTCGCGAAGTTGCCGATAATCAGGCCCGCAGCCACCACAGCCATGACGCCCGACACATGGGCCGCCTCGGCCAACAAATAGACACCGTAGGCCAGGGAGAGCGAGATCACGACTTCGATGAGGTGGTCCTCGATGCGAGCGAGCAAACGATGGATCAGGTACGCGGCGACCCCGCCCACGACCACGCCACCCACCACTTCGAATATGAAGAGCCCCGCGACATCGAGCGGCCCCATGGATGCGCCGCCCAGATATCGGGCGATGACGAGGAAGATCACAACGCCGATGCCGTCGTTGAATACGCTCTCTCCCTCCACAAGCATGGCAACGGGACGCGGGACGCCTAGCGACCGGAAGGTCGCGAGGACGCTCACCGGGTCGGTTGGGGCCAGCATCGCCGCCACCAGGAGGGCCACCGGCCACGCGTATCCAGTCACGGTTTGAACCAGCCACCCGGTCGCCAGGAAGGAAAGGATGGTCACCGGCAGAGCCAGGAACGCCACTTCCAGCCAGCGGTCGCGAAGCGTTTTGAGGTCCATGGCCAGCGTGCCCTCGAACAGCAGGGGGGGCAGGAAGACCAGCATCAGGACCTCCCTGGAGATCTCCACGGGATGCAGGACGTGGAAGAAACCAACCGCGATGCCCACCACGACGAGGGCAACGGTATAGGGCATCCTCAACCGTTTGGCCGCGAGCGCAACCAGGCAGGCCACGGAGAGCAGCTCCACCACGGAGCGTGTGGCCGATTCAGCGGCGGGAACGACCTCGGGACCGATCATCCCTGCGATTTTAAGGCCCCACTCCGGTTCAGGAACGAATCAAGCTCGTGGAAGACCTCTGGGACAGCATTGCTCGCGACCAAAGCGCCCTTCCCGTTACCCCGGAGCAAAAAGCGGAACTGGACAGGCGTTTGGATCGCTTTGAAAGCGACGGAAACCTCGGCGAGCCCGTCGGTGAAATCGTGGCCGGTATCCGTAGAAGACTATGAGCCATGTGGTTCGGCTTCGCCCCGAGGCCGACCGAGACGTTGCCGCCGCCGCATCCTGGTACGAATCGAGGGCATCGAAGTCGGCAACGACGTAGAGGGCGTTTCGGGCGCGCGTGAGTGCCTTGAAGCCCCGAGCGCCGTAGATGGGCGTGCGCCCTCCACCGCCTCGCCCTTGGCCCTGCCCGTAACTACGCTGACTTCTTGATCGAGGCCTGTTCTCTGGCCAAATCCAGGAGCAGTCGGAGCGCACGATTGACGGAAACGGAATCCGTGAAAGCCGTGGCCACATCGGCGTCGAGAAAGACCACATTCGTGCCGTTTTTGTAGGCTTCGCGGTGCTTGTCACGAACAGCGCCGGAGAAAACGTACTCTGGCCGCATTTCGGTTTCGCAGCGGTTTTGGTTTGACTCATACTGTTTTCGTTCTTTGGGAGACGCCTCCCGCGCGGTGATGATGCGGATGGTCGCATCGCGTTCAATGTACGGCACGACGAGCAATCGCGTCGCCGCGGAGAAGCCAAGGCTCACGAACCGAGACTCCCACTCCGAGTGGTCAGGATCCGGGGAGGTGAGCTCCGCAGGATCACCAAAGACGGTCATGGCTTCCGGAAAGCTGACCCCGTGCTTCTCGACATTCAGAACGGCCTTCACCGGATCCCCACTCGACGCGCATGGCGCGAGTCTACGGCCAGCCGACCCACGGCCCGGATCTCACGCGTTCGGCTCAACGCGAGCCGCAGGGCAGCACAACAAAGCGATGACTCTCACCTGATCAGTGCTCGGTCGAGGAACGCCATGCCTGTCCTGTGACTGGCTGTGGCCGAGGCTCTATTTCAAAGCCCTGTTTGTAGCTCCCGTGGAACGCTCCTCTGCCATCGACGTACCCGATGAACTCCAAGCCATCCTCGACGCTGATCCGAAGCTCGCCACGCTCTTCGGGGCGATGGCGCCATCGCATCGCCGCGCCTGGACCGCCTACATCGGCGGGGCTGTGCGCCCAGAGACGCGCCGTCGTCGCGCGGAAAAGGCCCTCGCTGGAATCCGCGCACGCGCATTTCCCAATGGATAATGCGCCGTACCTATGAGCGACACGGCGAGCGCGAAGCCTGTCCTCGGGGGACGCCCGCCGGTGGCGCGGTGTCGGAGGTCGCAGCAGATTCCCTCATGAATCGTCCGGGTTAACTCCTCCCACCGAGGGCGCGGTCGAGGTTGAAGGCGGCGCTGATGAGCGCCAGGTGCGTGAACGCCTGTGGGAAGTTCCCCAATCCTTCCCCGCTCGGGCCCGTCTCTTCCGCGTACAGGCCGAGGTGGTTCGCGTACCCGAGCATCTCTTCGAAGATAAGCCGGGCCCGCTCCAGTTGAGCGCGGTCAGTCTTCCCCGCCCGAGTCAGGGCCTCGACCAGCCAGAACGTGCAGATGTTGAACGTCCCTTCCTCGCCCTTCAGTCCGTCGTTGGTTTCCTCGATGTTGTAACGATAGACGAGGCTGTTGGAGACGAGGCCGCCATCCTTCGGCGAACGCAGGACCGCTTCGAGCGTCTTCAGATTCCTGGGATCGCTGGGAGAGAGGAAGAAAATGAGAGGCATCATGAGATTCGACGCATCCAGACTCTCTGAGCCGTAATGCTGCACGAAGGCCTGCCGATCGCGGTTCCAACCCGCGGTCATGATCTCCTCGTAGATCTGATCGCGGACTTCGAGCCAGCGCTTCCGGTCCGCCGGGAACGAGCGCTTGTCGGCCAGTCGCAAGGCCCGGTCCAGAGCCACCCAGCACATCAGCTTCGAATACACGAAATGCCGCTGACCGCCTCGGACCTCCCAGATGCCCTCGTCCACCCTGGTCCAGTTGTCGCAAACCCAGTTGACCATCGAGCGGAGATGACCCCAAAGCTTGTAGGAGATCGGCGACCCGTGTTTGTTGTACAGGTAGACCGAGTCCAGAAGTTCTCCGTAGATATCCAGTTGAAGCTGACTCCAGGCTCCGTTTCCAACCCGAACGGGAGCTGACTTCCGGTAGCCCTCCAAATGATCCAGGGTCTCTTCCTTGAGTTCATGCCGCCCGTCGATGCCGTACATGATCTGGAGCGGCGTCTCACCGCCCGGCTCCTGTGCGCGCGCCTCCAGCCAGCCCATGAAAGCGGTGGCCTCCTCCGTGAATCCAATGCGCAGCAGGCCGTACAGCGTGAAGGCGGCATCGCGGATCCAAGTGTAACGGTAGTCCCAATTCCGCTCTCCGCCGATGCCCTCGGGGAGACTACAGGTGGGGGCGGCCACGATTGCGCCCGTGGGCTCATAGTTAAGGAGCTTCAGGGTGAGGGCGGAACGCTGTACCATCTCCCGCCACCGGCCCCGATAGGTGCATTGCGAGAGCCAGCGCCGCCAGTATTCGATGGTGCGGACGCGCATGTCCTCAGCCTCGCTCTCAGAGAGAAGCTGACCACAATTGCCCCCTGCCTCGATCGCGCCGAGCACGAACACCGCACTCTCGCCCTCCCCCAGGGTGAAGTCAGCGATGACCGCCTGATCATGAGCTTCGAGAGGGAGGGTACTGCGCAGACCGAGGGTCAGTTCCGGCGAGCTGAAAATGGCGCCTTGCGGGTCGATGCTGACCTGATGCTCGGTGCGGGCGTAGTTGAAGGCCGGGCGGCACTCGACCTGGTAGCGCAACCGCCCCCGCACGGTCTGCACATGGCGGATGACCTGATGCCGGCTGGTCCCGTCCGGGAGATTGCCCGCGGGCATGAAGTCGGTCACCTGCCCCACGCCGTCGGGCGAGAGAAATCGGGTCACCAGAACGTTGGTGTCGGGCCAGTAGTATTGCTTGTGACGAAGGCCATCACACGCGGGAGCCACTCGAAAGC
>JAENWE010000275.1 GCA_016650185.1 Vicinamibacteria bacterium
ACCGAGCCTCTCCCGATCGACAGCCCGCTTTGGACCATGCCCAATGTGCTGGTGAGTCCCCACTCCGCGAGCACCAGTGATCGCGAGAACGGCCGCCTCACCGATTTGTTTTGCGAAAATCTCGGACGATTCCTTCGAGGCGAACCGCTCCGGAACGTCCTCGATGTGGAGCGGCTTTATTAGATCTTCCCGGCCACACCTTGTCGTGCCCTTCGTTCTCAGTGCACCACCAGGACTGGATGAGCTCGCGGTCGATACCCGGCGAATACCAGTAGACCGTGTCGTTGGTCGCTCCCCCGGCTTTCGTGGGAAGGACCACCCAGGTCGAGCGCTCACCTGGATCTTCCTCGGGGGGCCGCGGAGCTACTCGTAGCGGAGCGCTTCCACCGGGTCCAAGGCCGCGGCCTTGCGGGCGGGCCACACGCCGGAGGCGATGCCCACACCCACCGAGACGATCAGTCCGGTGGCCACCGCCCAGGGTGGGATGGTCGCGGGGAGGCCCGGCACCAGGAGCATCACCACCTGACTCACGAGCGCCGACACCACCAATCCCAGCACGCCGCCCATGGCGGTGAGAGTAATGGCCTCAAAGAGAAACTGCCGGACGATGTCCCGGCGCTTGGCCCCCAATGCTTTCCGCACCCCGATTTCGTGCGTGCGCTCCGTGACGCTGACGAGCATGATGTTCATGACGCCGATCCCGCCGACCATCAGGCCGACCGCCGAGATGGCGATGGTGATCAGTCCGATGGCGGCGGTGATCCGATCGAACTGCTCTATGAACTTGTCAGCGGTTGAAAGATCGAAGTCCGAGTCCTGACGCGCCCGCAGTCCACGCCGCCGGCGCAGAACGTCCTCGACCTCATCCAGGGCGGTCAATACCTGCCCGCTCTGGGCGCGGATCACCAGCATCACGTTCCGGACCCGGGGCTCCATCTTGCGGATGGTGCGAAAGGGAATCAAGATGGCGTTGTCCTCTTCGTTCTCACCGAGGAATCCCGACTTGCGTTTTTCCAGAACCCCGACGATCCGGAAGATGTGGCCGGCCATGACCACCTCCGTTCCCGCGATGTCGCGCTTGTGGGGGAAGAGCGCCTCGGCCGCGTTGACGCCGATGACCATCACGTTGCGCTTGTGCTCGTCGTCGGCGTCCGTGAAAAAGCGGCCCTCGCTCAGGCCGAGGTTCGTCACCGACCCGTAGTTGGCCGAGACGCCTTGAAGCTGTCCGTCGTTGTACTTTGCACCCTGGTAGACAATTGTCCGGTTGATGCTCCAGGCCCAGGCCGCGTTGGCCACGTCCGCGACCGCTGGCGCCTGCTCGCGGATGGCCACACCGTCGTCCGGCACCAGGGGCTTTCGCTTGTACTCGGCCCGGTCGCGCGGCCCCAGGCGCGGGCCGGTGGAGAGGTGAAAGGCGTAGATGTTGTTGGTGCCGTATTCCTCGATGGAGGCGACCATGCTGGCGCGCATGCCGGTGAGGATGGACGCGACCACCACCACCACTACCACGCCGATAACGATGCCGAGGATGGTGAGAGCGCTGCGCAGTTTGTGTGAGCGAACGTTCTCTACCGCCATCCGAAGGGTTTCCGCGGGGATCAGCCTCATCAGTTCACCTTGTTGAGGGCGACCACGGGGTCGAGGCGCGACGCGCGCATGGCCGGGTAGATGCCGGCGAGAATGCCGATGGTGGTGGAAACGAAAAGGGACAGAGCGATGTAGCCGATGGTGATCCTCATCGGTATCGGGGTGGTGGCGGTGACGAGCGTGGTGATGGCGGACGCGAACAGAAGGCCCAGCACGCCGCCCAGTCCGCACAGGAGGGCCGACTCGATGAGGAACTGAACCAGGATCTCGCGCCGCTTGGCTCCGATGGCCTTGCGCAGTCCGATCTCGAATGTCCGCTCCGTGACGCTGACCAGCATGATGTTCATGACCACAATCCCGCCCACGATGAGAGAGATCAGGGTGATGGGTGTGACCACCATGGCGATGTTGCCGGTGAACTCATCGACGCCCGCGTTCACCTCTTGGACATTGATGAGGCCGAAGTCGTCTTCCTCGCCGGGCTTGAGGCGATGGCGAGAACGGAGCGCCACCCGGGCGTCGTCGATGGCGGGTTGAAAGGTATCGGCGCCCTTGGCCAGCCCATGGAGCCGGACGCTCTGCCTTCGCCCGTAGATCCGGCCGAAGGTTGAGATGGGGAGATAAAGAGTGTTGTCGAAGGTCTGTCCGAACATCGATCCGCGTGCGGCCTCCACTCCTACGATGCGCAGCGGGTTTCCGCGGAGCTTGAGGGTCTGACCGATGGGATCTCGGCCCTCGAAGAATTTGTTGCGCACGTCCATGCCGATGACGCAGACGGCCATGGCGTGATCCACTTCATGGGGCAGCAGGAAACGGCCTTCGGCCATGGTCTTGTCCTCGATCTGCCCCATGCTCGCGGTGACGCCGCTCACCTGCGTGCCGAAGAGGTCGAGGCCTTCGTGCTGGAGGTCCTGGCGGGCATCCATCTGCGCGCCGACTTCTTCACAGTTGATGCAGAGTCGCTCGATCCAGTCCATGTCCTTCCGCTCGAGGCGTTTGTTGCGCTTGTCCATCTTCTGCCATTGCTCCTCGGTCATCCGGCCTGAGGATGCGACCCGCGCGATCATGAAATGGTTCGAGCCGAGCAGACGCGAGACCTGGTCCACCACATAGCTATTGAGCCCGCTGATCGAGGCCCCGACGACCACCACCGAGGCGACTCCGATGATGACCCCGATGAGGGTCAAAAACGCGCGCAGCTTGTGGGCGAAGATCGACTGGATCGCGATTCGCAGTGCGTCCAGATAGAAGGCGGTCGACCGTCGCATGATCTTCGTGGGCAGGCTAAAACCCGCCCGGATCTGCGTCAAGGCGCACGATCACGGGCTGCTAGACCCAGTTCGCGGCCATGTCCCCAATGACGGGGAGCCTGAATTCCTCGTTGTTGTTGGCTTTGATCATCATGAAGATCTGGGCGCCGAGCAGGGCCAGTCCCAGGGGCAGCCCGAGCAGGCTAATCAGCCCGCCGAGCGCTCCGAGCGCCATGCTGACCACCAGACTCGCGACCTGAAGGGCGAAGCCGCACACAAAACCCACTCCATGAAGGAGCAGGCTCTGATAAGCGTGGAATCTTACGAACTTGTTGTCCTTCTCGACCACCGCCGCCACAATCGAGAAAATGAAGCCGATGCAGCACGGCACGTTGCAAAGGAGGCCGCCGATATTAGGGGCCACGCCGAGGTTCGTCTGATTGTCGCTCATGGCCAAGAATCCTAGCAAAGATCCACCAGCGGCAGCGGGGCAACTCTCGGGATAGTCTCAGCGGTTCATCTTCGCGCCGTTGACGAACTCGGCGATGTCGTGTTTCAGGGCCCTCAGGAGGTCGGGATGGGTGTACATCATGTGGCCGCCCTGGAAGTACTTGAGGCTGACCCGGTTCTTGTAGGTGTCCTCGTAGCCGAGGTGCGCGAATGTGTGCTCCGTCGCCGTGAAGGGCGTGGCCATGTCGTAGTAGCCGTTTGCGACCATGACTCTTAGGTACGGATTGTGGGCCATGGTGGTCCGGAGTTCGTCGAGCAAGTTCAGATAGCGGTTGCTGTAGGGCGCGTAGTTCCAGGGCTGCACCTGTCCGGACGTGTAGTAACGGGCATCGGACTCCCACTTGAGCTCGTCGCGGACGTAGTTGGAGAAGAGGGCGACGTAGGGGCCGGCCAGTGCGTCATTTGACGGGTCGTACTCCTGGAACTCGCCAGCGCCATCGGCGTCAAGGCCGGTATAGCGGGCGTCGAGCCGGCCGAGGGTGACCCCGCGATCGCGCAGAAGCTCCTTGCGGAACCGCGGATCGGTGACGCGCAGATTGGCCCTCATGACGAAGTCCGCGGAGAGGCCGGAGTAGCGCGCGACCTTCTCGGCGAGAGACTGCCGCTCCGCCATGGTGAGCCGATTGCCTTTCGCCAGGGCGGTGAGGTACTCGCCGAAAGCGAAGGAGCGGGCCTCATCGATCGCCTTCCGTTGATCCATTTCCTGGAGGTCTCTCGGGAGTTTCTTGTGATACCAGGCGATCGCGGTGAAGGAGGGGAGGAAGTTCGCGTAGGGGAGATCGTGACCGGCGGCATAGCCCTTCGAGAGATAGTCGAGGATCGATGAGACGAGGACGATTCCGTTCAGTTCGACGCCGTGGCGCGACTGCAGCTCCTGGGCCACGCCCGCGGAGCGCATGGTGCCGTAGCTCTCGCCGAGCAGGAACTTGGGCGATGGCCAGCGCTTGAACTTGGTCAGGTACAGACGGATGAAGTCGGCCACGGACTCGATGTCGCCGGTGACCGAGGTGAACTGTTTCGAGTCCTCGCCCTCGGCCGCGCGCGAGAAGCCGGTCTGAATCGGATCGATCATGACGATGTCGGTGACATCCAGGGGCGAATCGTTGTTGGTCACGAGTTCGTAGGGCGGTCCCGGCTGGAAGCCCTCGGCCGCCATCTTCACGCGCTTTGGACCCATCAGCCCCATGTGCAGCCAGATGGCGGGCGAGCCCGGGCCCCCGTTGTACGAGAAGGTGATCGGCCGGGTCGCCGCCTCCTGGCCTTCGCGCGCATAGGCGACGAAGAACATGTGGCCGCGCGCCTTGCCGTTTGGATGTCGAAGCACGAGTGTGCCTGCGGTCGCGACGTAGCGGATCTCGACCCCATCGATCTTCGTCACGTGAGATGTGGTGACGAGCTTGTCGTCCACGACCATGGACGGCGACGCAGGCGCCTTGTCGGCCGTGGCCAGCGCGCTTGCCGGGGCCGAGAGGGGAGCCACCTGCGGCCGCGAACGGGGAATACCGGGAGCCTGCGCGAGCGAAACCGCTGCGGGGGCAAGGAGAGCGAGCGCGGTGACCGTGATCAAGGAGTTCTTCATCCCGGAAAGCTAGCGAGATCGGTGTGGCCGGTCAAGCAGGGGTCCGGCGAACAAAGGCGTGGCAGACTCGGTCCCGCCCATATGTTTGAGCCAAAAGTCCCGCCGATTTCGCGCGCATCCGTGGTCCAGGGGTTTCGAAAGCGGTATGGCGCCGATCCGGAGAGTGTCGTGCGTGCGCCCGGGCGGGTGAATCTGATCGGGGAACATACGGACTACAACGATGGCTTTGTGATGCCGATGGCCATCGATCGATGGGTCTGGATGGGAATTCGGCGCCGGAACGACCGATGGGTGAGAGTGCGGTCCATCGACCTCGACGCCGAGTCGTCGTTCGCGCTGGGCGACCTTGAGGGCCCCGAGGGGGATTGGATCGACTACGCGAAGGGCTTGGCCTGGGCGCTTGCTGAGGACTCTCATGTCCTCAGCGGATTCGACGCCCTGGTCTCAAGCAGCGTGCCCGTCGGCGCCGGCCTGTCATCGTCCGCGGCCTTCGAGATGGCGGTGGCGCGCGCCTTCGTCGCGGTTTCGGATATGGCCTGGGATCCCCTGGCGATGGCGCGGGCCGGGCAGCGGGCGGAAAACGAATGGGTTGGTGTGAACTGCGGGATCATGGATCAACTCATCTCGGCCGGCGGTCGGGCCGGGCATGCCATTCTGATCGACTGCCGATCTCTCGAGATGACGCCCGTGCCCTTGCCCCGACGAGTCGCGGTGGTTGTGCTCGATACGTCCACCCGCCGGGAACTGGCCGGCTCGGAGTACAACGATCGCAGGACGCAGTGTTCGGCGGCCGCGGTGGCGTGCGGCGCAACCTCCTTGCGGGACGTAAGCCCGGCCCAACTAGACACGGAGCGCGCCGCGATGGGAGATGCCTCGTTCCGTCGTGCGCAACACGTCGTCTCCGAGACCAATAGAACGCTGAGCGCGGGAGACGCGATGCTTCGCGACGATGTCGCCGCCCTTGGCCGGCTCATGAACGAAAGCCACCGGAGCCTCCGCGATGATTTCGAAGTGTCGACACCGGCGCTGGACGCCATGGTCGAAGCCGCGCGGGCGGCCCCAGGTTGTCTCGGCGCTCGGCTTACCGGCGCGGGCTTCGGAGGCTGCGTGGTGGCCCTGGTCGCCGCCGGCCAAGTCGAAGCCTTCGTTCCGCACGCGGGTAAGAGCTTCACCGCCGCCACCGGCCTCACACCCACCGCGTACCTCTGCGAGCCGGTCGCCGGCGCCGAGATCGCGGCCTCAGACTGAGTATTGGCGCTGCCTCGCCGAACTCCCGCGCTTTTCTTGAACCGAGGGAACTAAGCTCCCGTGACTTCGATGCTACGGAAACTGCTGGCGTCACCACAGACCGGCCTCGTTCTGATCATCCTGGCCCTCGGCGCCGTACTCACGTTCTTCGCCGGCGCCCACGACGACCGGACATCCGGAGTCGCGGTCAACAACTTTCTCAACTCTCACACCCTGATCCAGACCGCCACCGACGCGAGCTTCTTCGCGATCATGGCCGTCGGCGCCACCATCGTCATCATCTCGGGCGGAATCGATCTCTCGGTGGGCTCGATCTATGCGCTGGCCGGCGTCAGCATGGCCATGGTCCTCCGAAGCCTGGGGCCCTTGAGCGGATTCGGCAGCGTGGCCACAGCGCTTTCGGTGTGCGTCGGAGTCGGACTCCTGTGCGGCCTGCTCAACGGCCTTCTCGTTGTCTTCCTGCGCGTTCACCCTTTCATCGTTACCCTCGGCACCATGTGGATCCTGCGCGGCATCGCCTTCGTGTCCAGCAAAGCCGAAAGCATTCTCGTGCCCGAGTCGCTCACCGCCGTCGCCAAGGCGTCGCTCGGTATGGGCGCCTCGCTCTACCCCCTGCCCACGCTCACGATGCTGGCCGTGGCCGCTATCGGATCCGTGTATCTCACCGAGACCGTGATGGGCCGTCACGTCTTCGCCTTCGGCGGCAATCCGGAGGCCAGTCGCTTCTCCGGCCTGCGCCTCGATCGAATCCAGACCGGCGTCTATGCGATTTCCGGGCTGTGCGCGGGACTGGCCGCTTTCATGGGCGCCAGCTTCTATGGCTCGGCCTCCTGCGCCGACGCCACCGGCTACGAGCTGTACGTCATCGCCTCGGCGGTGGTGGGAGGCGCCAGTCTCTCGGGCGGGAAGGGAAGCGCCATCAGCGCCATGCTGGGCGCGGTATTGATCGTCCTCATCCGACAGTCGATCCGCACTCTACGCTTCGATCAGAATTACGAGTGGATCATCGTGGGCTTTGCGATCATCATCGCGGTGGTGCTCGATCAGGGGAGCGCGCAGCTCAATGCCCGACGTCTCTCTCTCGCGGCGGCACGGGAATCGTGATCCCGGATTCCATGGCGACGGGCGGCGAGGCTCTCCGCTTCGTTGGCGTCAGCAAGACGTTTCCCGGCGTTCGCGCCCTGCGCGACGTCAGCTTCCGCGTCGCGGCCGGGTCCGTCCACGCCTGGTGCGGCGAGAACGGCGCCGGAAAGAGCACGCTCGGAAAGATCCTGGCCGGACTGCATCCGCCGGATGAGGGCCATCTCGAAGTCTTTGGAGAGCGGGTTCGTTTCGACTCTCCCCGAGACGCTTTGGCCAAGGGCATCGGTATGGTGCACCAGGAGTTGTCCTTCTGCGAGAATCTGTCGGTGGCCGAGAACCTCTGCCTCGGCGCGCTGCCCGTTCGCGGCCTGCTCGTCGACCGGGAGGCGACGCGCCGTCGGGCGGCGGAGATGCTCGACGCCGTCGGCGCTTCCATCGACTCTCGCGCGACCCTCGGGGATCTACCCCTCGGCCAGCGTCAGATGATTCAGATCGCGGCCGCGGTGGGGGCGCGCGCGCGCGTGATCGTCTTCGATGAGCCGACCAGCAGTTTGTCTCAGCGCGAGGCCGAGCGCTTGTATCTGCTCATCGGCCGCCTGCGCGCTGCGAGGGTGACCTCGATCTATATCT
>JAENWE010000276.1 GCA_016650185.1 Vicinamibacteria bacterium
AATGGGTTCTCGGCCGGGTCGGTAACGAAAGACTGAGCACGCTGGCTGAGTCCGATGCCCGTCCGTCCGCCGATGACCGCCGGAATCCACCCGCCGCTCGGCGTAATCGAGACCACCCAGCCCTCCGCGTCGGCGGCTTGAATCGACGTTGTCCCCGCGTAGAACCCTTCCTCCCATCCTCGTGCCCCTCCGTCGGCCCGGGCGCGAACGGGCTTCGGGGCAGGAGGCCAGGCGTTGAGGTACCGCATGAACGGGTTGTGGCCGCCCTGGTACGGATACGGATCGCCGGGCTTCACCGCCGGGTCGTTCCGATCGGCGCTCATCGTGCGCGCGCGGGCTCGGGCATACTCCTTCGACAGCAGTCCGCGTATCGGCTCGTCGGGCGGGAACGCCGGATCGCCGTAGTAGAAATCGCGATCCGCGAATGCGAGGTTCATGGTCTGGTACAGCGTGTGGAGGTATTTCGAGCTGCCGTAGCCCATCGGTTTGAGGTCGATGTCTTCGAGGATGTTGAGCGCCTGCAGCAATACCGGACCCTGTTGCCACTGCGCCAGCTTGTAGACCTCGATGCCTTTGTAGGTGGTCGAGAGTGGCTCCTCGATCTTGACCTTCCAACCGGCCAGGTCGTCGGCGGTGAAGAGACCGCCCTGCTCACGCGTGCCGCGCACGATTTCCTGAGCGATGTCGCCCTTGTAGAAGCGATCGTAGGCCGAGCGGATCGCGTCCGCTCGGGACCTGCCCGATTTGAGCGCCCCCTGCTCGGCGTCAATGAGCTTGCGCAGGGTGGCCGCCAGATCCGGTTGCCGAAAGATCTCCCCCGCTTCCGGCGCTTCACGCGCCTCCCCGGCGTGGGGCAGAAAGACGGCCGGCGAATACGTCCACTTCTTGATCTCCTCCTTTTGCCGCTCCATCAAATTGGCCGCCTGCGCTTCGATGGCGTAGCCATCCGCCAACGCGAGTGCGGGCGCCAGCACCTGGGCGAGCGACATCGTGCCGTATTCGGCCAGCATGGTCATAAGGCCACCGGGCGTTCCCGGCGTCACCGCGGCGAGCGGGCCGTACTCGGGCGGGTAGTTGTAGCCCTGCGACTTGTAATACTCGACGGTGGCGCCCGACGGGGCGACGCCGAGGGCGTTGATGCCGATCACCTTCCTGGACTTCGGGTTGTAGATGAGCGCCTGAGTCTCGCCGCCCCAGCCGAGCGTGTCCCACATGGTGCTCACCGCAGCGAGCATGGCGCAGGCGGCGTCAATCGCGTTGCCGCCCTGCTGAAAGATCATCGAGCCGGCGGACGCGCCGAGCGGCTTCCCCGTAATCGCCATCCAGTGGCTGCCGTGGAGAGGCGGTTTCTGCGTCGTGCGGGGCGGGAGCGTGTCCTGGTTCCCTTGAGGGGGTTGGACCTGCCCAGCCGGCAGCGAGGAGCCCTGAGCGAGCAGGAGTATGGCCGTAAGCATCGCCAGCCGAATGGTTCTCATGACATGACGCTCCTTGGACAATGACACCATGGGACCGACCGCCCTCTGGATTGTACGCCCCACCGCCCGGGGTGACGAGCCCACATCGGTGCCCGGCCCCCTGGCCACGACGAGGACGCCTGGGAGCGCCAGATCGCTTCAGCCCGAGACTGAACTTCGGTTCCATGCTGAGAAACCCGTTCGACTACGCCTGATTTCAGACCCTTTAGGTCATTGCGAACGACCCGTCGCATCTCTAGAAGAGTGAAGCAATCTCGCAGTGTCGGCGAGATCGCGTAGGCCCGACAGAACAACGAAGCCTTCGGGATGACGGTGGTGGGTTTCACAAAAATAGTCAAGGACGGAGTCCGTGATTGAGCTCGCGATAACCTTGGCTGTTTCTCCCCCACGCCCTGGCCTTGGGGCAAAGTTCCCGAGAAACGCAGCAGCTGCGTACCAAGGCTCAGGGGGCGACCCGGGCCCTTTTTTGCGGTCACCACGTAGCGGTCTGGACTAGTGCGAGGTCGCCTATCCGCAGATCCTTCAAGAAGCGGAAGTGCGTATCGCGATGACCGCCGATCACCACGTTGCCAAAGTCGTGGTCTGACTCTCGAACCGCGATTGAAGCTCCTGGCCGTTCGCGATAGCGACCAGACCGAAGAAGATCACAGTGATGCTGAGAAGGAACCGCACCGAGGCCTTGAGAAACTCCGAGGTCTCGCTCCCGGTGGGGCCTGCGTAGGCCAGTCGAACAAGAATCAATTGAGTGAGGTAGTGCCGTCGTCCGTAGGTCATCGCCGTCGTCGCTCCAGGGGCCGCGTGGGCATCGGCGTGATTGCCTCAAGCCCCGCGGCCCTTCGAGAACGGATTTGAATCAGCCAATCGGGCGTGCCGCGGCCGGTTTGATGGCAGCGCCATGGAACATTGTGGCCAAAAGATGGCAAACCGGCTTTTGGGCGGGACCGCCCGTATAGTCCTCGCGAGGACATGCCCCGCAGAATCGCCATCGTCGAGGACGACCCGGCCATCCGCCAGAACTACCGGGATGCTCTCGTCTCCCAGGGCTATGAGGTCATCGTATTCGAAGACCGCAGGCGCGCGTTTGAGGCCTTCCGCTCGAGGCTGCCCGACCTCGCCTTGCTCGATATCGGCCTCGGCGCGGATTTGGACGGCGGCTTCGCGCTGTGTCGTGAACTGCGATCTCTGTCGAAGACTCTCCCCATCATCTTCCTGACCGCCCGCGACTCCGACTTCGATGTGGTCTCGGGCCTGCGCATGGGCGCTGACGACTACGTCACCAAAGACGTGAGCCTCCCCCACCTC
>JAENWE010000277.1 GCA_016650185.1 Vicinamibacteria bacterium
CGGCCTCGGTGGCGCGGATCTGCGCTTCCATCTCCGCGATGTCCTCCTTGCGGGCCCCCGCCAGTCGCAGCCGCAGTTCAGCTGCGGCCTGTCCACGATCCGCGGTGGCCTGGCGCACCAGGATCTCGACGTCGGTGGTGCTCTGTCGAGCGATCAGGTCACCGGCCTTCACCAGGTCGCCTTCCTTGAGCGGCGCTTCCATCAGGCGTCCCGCGACTTTGGCCGAGATGTGGATGTCCGTGGCCTCGACGTGACCGGCGGCCACGATATTCGCGTTGGTGGCCTGGGCGCGGCATCCGGCCAGCGCGCTCAGCACGATCACAAGCGGGTAAAGGGAGCGTTTCATTTGGTGTTTCCTCTGGCTACGTTTGAATCGCAGGCTCAGTCGTCGCCGGAGAGAGCGAATGACCCAGAACCTCAAGAAGATGGGCGAGCATGTCGTCGTTGCCGGGCAGGGGGAGGCCCGGCATCTGCTGGGGCAGCAGGCGTTCCCGAAATGGCGTCCCCGCGAAGTGCAGCAGCATCGGTCCGAGCATGGTCAGGTGAAAGAGGAGCGGATGAACGCCCCGGAAAGCGCCCGTCTTCGTCCCTTCCTCAAGCGTCTCTCTCACGAAGCCGAGGATCTGGCCCAGAGTGCGGGCGGCCTCCGTGTCCATGCTCTTTCCACCGGCAAGGATTTCACGAAGGACGATATGAGGGAGCGCCGGCTTCTCCTCGAAGTGCTTCGCTATCCGCGTGTACAGACCACGGAGCCTGGCCTCCGGGCCGCCGCCGCTCTCCTTCAGTCGATCGATTTCGTCGAGTACGCCCCGGAAGAGTCGTAGAAGCACTGCCCTGTACAGGCCGAGTTTGGAGCCGAAGTGGTAATAGATCATCGCCTTGTTGGCGTGAGCCCGGCGGGCGATCTCGTCCACCCTGGAGCCGCTAAAACCTGCTTCCATCAGTCCGCCTGCTTGGCCGGCTTGCGATCCCAGCGATGGGCGCGGAGAGTGGCCACGAGGTTGGGATCCAAAGGACCGGCGGCCTCGGCCGCCAAGTTCCCGGAGACGCTTTGAACCCGCCTCATGCCCGGGATGACCGTGGTCACGTCAGGATTGGAGAACACGAAACGAAGCGCCACCTCCGGCAGGCTCATTCCTTCCGGGATGGCTGCTTCCAGGCGCTCGATCCGATCCATGGTGGCCGCCTGGTTCTGAGGATTGAAATAATTCCGCCGGAAGTCGCCTTCTGGAAACTTGCGATCACGTGTGAGCTGCCCGGCCAGCGAGCCTTCATCGAAGGGTACCCTGGCGATGATGGCGACGCCCATTTCCCGACACAGCGGAAAGAGCTCGTCCTCGGGCGACTGATCGAAGACGTTGTAGACGACCTGCACTGCGTCGATGAGACCGGTCCGGATCGCGGCCAGGCCGTTCCAGGGCTCCCATCGATTGAGACTAAGGCCGATGCTGCGGATCAGCCCGTCGCGCTTGAGATCGCCGACTGCTGTGTGCCAGCTTTCGTCCGAGGCCCAGGCATCCTGCCAGACGTGAAATTGCATCAGGTCGAGCTGCTCAACTCCCAGGTTCTTGAGGGTGCGCTCGGTGTACTCGCGGATGTGATTGGCGGGAAAGCATTCGTCGAGAGGCGACGCAGCCGGGGCTGGCCAAACCCGGTTTTTCGGAGGAATCTTGCTGGCCGTGTAGAGCCGCGTCTCGTGCCTCCGGATCAGATTCCCGAGTATGCCTTCGCTTCGACCGTCCCCATACGCAAAAGCGGTGTCGAAAAAGGTCACCCCCGATTTCACCGCCTTGTCCAGGGCGCGCTCGACTTCGGCGTCGTCCGTGTCCTTCCATCCCGCCAGTCCCCACATGCCGTAGCCCAGGACGCTGACGGGGATTCCAAGGCGTTCGGCGGTTCTCAGTTCCATTTATCTCTCCTCACGGTTCCGCCAACCATAGTCCAATGCGTCCTTGGCTCCAGGCCGAATCGTGGGAGACTCTGGGGTCGGCAAGAGGAGCCACTCGCCGGGCTTGCCTGGGCGAGTGTCCCGCCGGGTCATCGTCATGACTCCCGACGTCACTTCGACTTTTGACCGCCTTTTCCCCGTGTGCTTGAATAGTGCCCTCCCCCAGGAAGTCCCACTCAACGCCAGCGAACTCCATGAACGACCTCCGCGAATGAGCGCCAACTGTCCCTCGATTGCGGTGATCAGCGGGGCGGAGGCCGGAACGACCCTCAGCATCGATGAAGTCTTGAATGATTTCTCGATCGGCTCCGACGAGGGTTGTCATCTGACTCTCTCGGGCGAGGGGGTCTCGCCCATGCACGCCACGGTCTTCCTGGACGACGAGGGCCGGGTCACGGTTTCCGATACCAAGAGCCGCGCCGGAGTCTTCGTAAACGGCGAGAAAGTGGTCGAGCGCGCCCTCGCTGATGGAGATGAGTTCTCCCTCGGCCCTCCGGATGATCCTCGGAATCCTCGTCTCCGGTTTGTGGCGCGAGGCTCCGAAGCGCCGACGAGCGACCTCCCCGGACCGGCTCTCGATCTGCCCGCGCTCGACATTCCGTCGTTCATGCCCGAGAGTCCCCAACTGGAACCTCTCGAGGAGAACCCGCTTGACCTGATGCCTCTGGCCGACCCGGAGCCGCGCCTCGATGAGGAATTTCCAGCGCCGGATGCGCTGGCCGAACCCGAACCCTTTCTTGGGACTGAATTTCTTCGAGAACCGGAACCTCTGCTCGAACCCGAATCGCTTCCTGAACCGGAGTCCCTTCCAGAGTCGGAACCCCTTCAGGAACTGGAGCCCCTCGCTCCCGTGTCGGCCTCAGTTCCCCCGCCTCCCGGTCCAAGGAAGTCCCTGGCGAAGAAACGCGCTTCCGACGATGCGGACGACCCTCTGGCTGGTCTTGCTGAATCTCTAGGTGGGGGCAGCGACGAGCGGTTTGTGCCGCCTCCGCCGGTCGGTGACGTGCCGCCCGCTTCCCGCGTCGCCACGAAGGCGGGGGCCTCACCAATCTTGATGGGGTTCAGGCTCGCCATCACCGCGGCCATTCTGGGCGGTCTGGCCTGGTTCGGCATAGGGAAATACTCGGAATCGATCGTCGTGCCCGTCATCGACAGCTATCTGCCAAACCCGGCAGAGCCGGGCCAGACCATCACGATCAACGGATCGGGATTTGGCGTCGCCCCCGACCCCGCCTTGGTCAAGGTCTCACTTGGTTCAGCGGAGGTAACGGTTCTCGATGCGAATCCCACGCGGCTGAACATGACGATCCCGGAGTCGTTGGGCGCCGCCGGGTCGCAAATGCTCCCGCTCTCCGTCACCGCCTTGGGCCGCACCTCGGCCACTCGGCTTCTGAGGGTTTCGGTAACGCCTCGGGTGACGTCCCTGATGCCGCGAGTGGCTCTGTCCGGCGATGAGGTTGAGATCGAAGGCAAGTGGCTCGCGAACGCGAAGACACAGCCGACCGTCACCGTGGCCGGCAGCGACGCCGAGGTTCTCGAAGGGAAACCGGCCCATATCCGGTTCCGAATGCCACAGGTGGCGGCGACCGAGGGGCAGCAGGTATCGGTGCGAGTCGCGGTTGGCTCGGACGTCAGCAAGGACGCTCATCTTCGCTATGGCCGCCTTCCTTTCGTGGACTCTGTTTTGCCGGACCGAGCGTTCCCGGGCGACCTGGTGACCATCGCCGGACTTGGGCTGGCCGGACCCGATGTCTCGGTGGTCGTCGGAGGAAGAACCGCGCTCATCCTGTCGGCTAGCGACGCCGAGCTCAAGATTTCCGTGCCCGGCATTCGCCTCTCGGAGCGGCCAGGGAGGCGCGAGTTGCAGGTTCAGGCCGCTCAGAAAACGTCCATCGCCCATCCGCTCGAGATTTTGCGAGAGTCGTCCGCTTCCTATTCGCCCCGATTCTTCGTGGAAGTGATGGAGGGCGGAAGAGTGTCGGTTTCCACGGAACTCGGCCCGGCCATGGTCCTGGGCAGCGATGACGCGTCGAGGAATCGCGCCCAGGATGCATCCATCAGACTGAACGCGCTTGCCAGTCGGGGCAGGATCGACCGCGTCCAGTTCAGCGCCTCGGAGGTGACCATCCATGGTCCGGCGGGGGCCGTGCTCACGGTGGCGGGCGGAGATGGGGGCGGCAATCCGCGGACTTTGGCAGGAGTTTGGGCCGCCACCCTCACGGATATGTTCGACCTTTTCCTGCAGGGCCGCCGTCCCGGCCGAGCGGTGGAACTCTCCCCCGACGGAAAGGTATTCCTGGATATGTTCGCGGCCGCGCGCCGGCGGTCCAGTGAACCCGGCGTGCCACAGGGCCTCCTCTTCTCTCCGGACCCAGGATGGCTACGTTCCCTGGCCTCCCTTGCCTCATCCCCGACTCTGGGCTCGAGCCAGGCGACCGCTCTGCTGGACGGCTACTGGGCGGGCGCGATCGAAGTTCCAGGCGCCATCCAGCCCAGAAAGATCGAAATCAGCCTGACCACCACACCCTCGGGACTCGTCGGTCAGCGCACCTCCCGGCAAGGACGCCTCTCCTCTGATGTGAGTCTCCAGGATCTCAACTATTCGAGGCGTGAGCTTCGCTTCTCCTTCGTCGATTCCGGTGAGAACCTGAGCTACACCGGACGCCTTGACGGAGACGTGATCGAGGGGACGGTGACGAAGGTCTCGGGGTCGAAGGTCGGCAAACTCACCTTCAAGCTCACGCGCTAGTGTGGTGGCCCTCAAATAGGTATGCCAATTGAGGGTCGAGGCGCCCGGAGCGAAAGGCGCCGAGGAGACCGCATATTGAACATATGCAACGACGAGCAACGCGGCGATCCGGGATGCATCGGCGCTCCAGTGGTTATAGCTATTTGAGGGTCGCCACACTAGTGTCGTGCGGGGCAGGACACCAGCCCGCGATCACTTCCCAAATGAGGCTTCGTCCATGAAACGGGTGCGGACCGGCCTGGAGCAGCTCCTGTCCCGGCCTTCGCGGCTGCGCGGAGCCCGCCTGGGCTTGATCGGGAATCCCACCACGGTGATGCCGGACCTGACCCACGCCGCCCTTCATTTGAAGGATCTCAAGGGGTCCAAACTGGTGGCTCTTTTCGGCCCCGAGCACGGCGTCTTCGCGAACGCCCAGGACCTTGAGGAAGTGGGCGACCAGAGGGACCCCAGAACCGGGCTCAGGGTGTTCAGTCTCTACGGCGAGACGCGAGTGCCGACCGGGAAGATGCTGGCCGGGATTGATGTTCTGATCTTCGACGTTCAGGATGTCGGGTCGCGCTATTACACCTTCATTTACACGATGCTTCACGCCATGCAGGCCTGTGCCGCCCACGGAGTGAAGCTTATCGTTCTCGACCGTCCCAATCCGATCGGCGGCGCCAGGGTTCAAGGCAACGTCCTTGATCCTCACTACCTTTCGTTCGTCGGCATGCATCCCCTCGCCGTGCGTCACGGCCTGACCGTGGGTGAACTGGCGCTCATGTTCGCGGATGAATTGAAACTTGTCCTCGATCTGGAAGTCGTGCCCATGAAGGGCTATCGGCGGGCCATGGACTTTGAAGACACCGGCCTGCCCTGGGTGTTGCCTTCACCCAACATGCCCACCGTCGACACCGCCCGGGTCTATCCGGGCGGTTGTCTGATCGAGGGGACCAATCTCTCGGAAGGCCGTGGCACCACTCGGCCGTTTCATCTGGTGGGTGCGCCCTGGCTCGATCCATGGAAGCTTGCGGGCGACCTTCACCGCTCGGACCTCGAGGGTTTTTCTTTCCGCCCCTGCTACTTCACTCCGACTTTCCACAAGCACGTGGGCGAGGCGTGCGGCGGCGTCGAAGTTCATGTGGCCGACCGGCGGAAGATTGACGCGTTCTATGCCTACCTCGTCCTGATCGAAAAGGCGCGGGCTCAAGACCGAAAGAAGTTCGCCTGGCGCAAGCCGCCCTACGAGTACGAGTACGTCAAGCCGCCGATCGACATCTTGTGCGGGACATCCGAATTGCGCGAGGCCATCGAAGCCGGCCGCCCGGTTCGGAAGTTCCGCGAACGGTTCGAATCGGAAGCCCGCGCGTTTGAGGTCATTCGCGCCCCGTACCTGATGTACGTCTGATTCCTCGACGAACTATTGGTCTTCGGCCTGGGTCGCCTCAGGGGGCGGCGAGGAGCCCGGGATGCTGGTCACGAACACCGCGGCCAGAATAAGAGCGCCTCCAAGCATGGTCTGGCTGGAAAGGGTTTCGGCGAAGAGGATCCGGCCGAAGATCACGGCCACCAGAGGGTTCACGTAGGCATAGGTGCCCACGATGTGGGATGGGAGGGTATGCCGGGTATAGGCGAACGAGGTGAAACCGATGATGGAGCCGAAAAGGGCGAGGTACAGAACTCCCGCCCAGGCAGAGAGCGGGGCGGTGACGACACGCCTCCAGTCCTCCCGAAACAGGACGGACTGAAGCAGCAGGAAGAGGCCTCCGGAAGTCATCTCAAGGCCGGAAGCCATGATCAGGGGAAGCCGCACCTTCATCGTCTTTGCCTTCAGATAGCCGATGGTCCAGCAGATCGACGCGGCTTGAACCGCGATCAGAGCGAGCACCGGCGTATGCGTTCCCGAAAACGACACGTCGCCCTTGGCGGACGCGATGAGACCCACCCCGAGCAACCCCACCAGAACGCCCGAGACCACCGGTGCCCGGAGCGAGGCTCCGCGACTGAGCAGGGCTTCGGCCAGGGTGAGCCAGAGCGGGAAGGTGGCCACGAGAAGGGCGGTGATGCCGCTCGGGATGCTCTTCTGCGCCCACATGATGAGACCATTTCCGATCCCCATGAGCAGAACGCCCACCAGCGCCGCGTTCATCCATTGCTCCCGGGTCGGCCGCCGCCATCGGCCGGTGGCTCGGGTGAACGCCAGCAGCGCGAGACCGGCGAGCAGGAAACGGATGGCCGCGGCGATGAGCGGCGGCATGTGCGCCACCACCGCGCGGATTCCCACGTAGGTGGAACCCCAGACGATGTAGACCACGCCCAAGGCGACGAAGGCGAGTGTTCTTTCTTTGGACCGGGGCAGAGCGTGATTCAAGAGCGAGCCCGTGACTTTATTCCACTCGCTCCTCCCAAACCACTAAACTCCGCCTTTCGTATTTGAGCGGTCGGACACCGCTCCACCCTCTGGAGGTCGTCGGTTTATTTTGGCAAGGTCAATAAGGAGCGTTCGCGTGGAGGCGTCGCAGCCCTCTCTTTTCGACGTGAACGGTGGTGAAACCGAGGCCCCCGCCCTGACGCCGGTCAGGGTCGCGGTCTTGTCCGAGTCTCGGCCCCCCTTGGAGGACGACCCCGAAGAACCTGCCCCGCCTCCGGTGCGCAAGGTCCCGGCTCGTCGCGCCACCGCGGAGACCCTGGCCGAGAAGCAGCGTGAGATTTCCGTTTCCGAGTTCTTTGTCAAGAACCGGCACCTCCTCGGTTTCGACAACAAGCAGAAAGCGCTCCTCACCGCGGTGAGGGAGTGCGTGGACAATTCCCTAGACGCCTGCGAGGAAGCAGGCATCCTTCCTGAACTGCGGGTGGAAATTCGTGAACTCTCAGAAGAGCGGTTCCGGATCGCGGTGGAGGACAACGGTCCCGGTATCGTCAAGGCTCAGATTCCCAAGATCTTCGGAAAGCTCCTCTATGGCTCGAAGTTCCATCGGCTGAAGCAGCAGCGCGGCCAGCAGGGGATTGGCGTCTCCGCCGCCGGGATGTACGGCCAGCTCACCACCGGCAAGCCCGTGACCATCATCTCCAGAACATCTCCCGAGGCCACGCCGCACCTCTTCGAAGTCACGGTCGACACTCGCAAGAATCAGCCCCTGGTCCTCAAGGAAGAGAAGACGGACTGGGAGAAGCAGCACGGCACGCGGGTCGAGATCGAGATGGAGGCGAGCTACAAGAAGGGGCGGCGAAGCGTGGATGACTACGTTGAGCAGACCGCTCTGTCGAACCCCCATTGCCGCCTTCTGTATTCGCCGCCGGGGCAGGAGACGGTCACCTACGAGCGCGCGATCCATGAATTGCCCGAAGAGGCCAAGGAGATCAAGCCGCATCCGTACGGCGTCGAACTCGGACGCCTCATGCGCATGTTCCAGGACACTCCGGAAAGACACATCGCCACCGCGCTCAAGAATGACTTCTCGCGCCTTACGCCCAAGGTGGTCGCCGATATTCTGCGCATCGCCCAGGTTTCGCCGAAGGCGCGCCCGCGCGACCTCGACACGCCGGCCATCGAGCGGATCCACAAGGCCTTCACGAAAGTGAAGATCATGGCCCCGCCCACCGCGTGCCTTTCACCGGTGGGCGAGGCTGCGCTCCTGAAAGGGCTCAAGGCACGGCTGAAGGCCGAGTTCTACGACGCGGTCACCCGCCCTCCCACCGTCTATCGCGGAAATCCGTTTCAGGTGGAGGTCGCACTTGCCCACGGCGGCTCGTTGCCCGGTGATGACCTCATCGATCTCTTCCGATTCGCCAACCGGGTTCCCCTTCAGTACCAGGCCTCGGCCTGCGCCATCACCAAGGCGGTGATGAGCGTTGACTGGCGCGGCTACGGCATGCAGATGTCGAAGGGTGCTCTCCCCTCCGGCCCCATGGTCCTCATGGTTCATATCGCTTCCGTCTGGGTTCCGTTCACTTCGGAGTCCAAGGAAGCGATCGCCCACTACACGGAGATCGTGAAGGAGCTGCGGCTCGCTCTGATGGAGGTGGGTCGAAGGCTCGGCGTTCACATTCGCCGCGGCAAGCGCGAGGCGGCCGAGGCCAAGAAGAGGGGCTATATCGACAAGTTCATTCCCCACATCGGCATCGCCCTCCGCGAGATCCTGAGCTTGAAGGACAAGGAAACCGAC
>JAENWE010000278.1 GCA_016650185.1 Vicinamibacteria bacterium
ATTTCCCCGCGGTCTGGGTAGATCCGAACACGAAAGCGCGCGAGCGCAAGCGGATGCTCGGCCTGCTCATCGAGGATGTCACCCTCATCAAGCAGCGTCAGATCACGGCCGCAGTGCGCTTCCGAGGTGGTGCGACCACGACGCTGACCCTACCGCGCCCGCTGACCGCACAGCAGCTGCGCGCCACCCATGACGACGTGCGGCGACAGATCGACGCACTGCTCGATGAGTACACGGACGCGCAGGTCGCTCGCGTACTCAATGAGCGTGCGTTACACACCGGTGCCGGTGACACATTCGACGGTGTGAGCGTCCAATGGGTTCGCTTCGCGTACAGGCTCAAGAGCCTCAAGCAGCGCTTGCTCGACAGCGGGTGGCTGACGCAGCAGGAAATGTCATCGAGGCTGGGGGTGAAACGCTCGACCCTCGGCAGATGGCGTCAGGCGGGACGGATAGACGCGCGTATCTGTAACGACATTGGCGAGTGGCTATACTGGCCACCGTCGCAAGAGAAACTCTCATCCATGGGCCCGGCGCCCATGGTCAACGACAACTCCACTGCGCGAGGTGCAGTATGAAGGATGCTCCTTCGCCGTGGACGTTCTCACTTGCCCGAGCTGCCAGGGTCGCATGAGGCTACTCGCCGTGGTGAAGAACCCTGCCGGCATCGCCCGCTATCTGGCCGCGGCGGGCGAGTTGACCGAGGTGCCCGGACGCTCGCCGCCCCGCGCTCCACCCTACTGGAAGAGCCAGATCCTTAGGCGACAGGCGCTCGGTGCCCAAGGCGAAGGCGGAGACGACAGGACAGACCACGAGGCAGCCTAGCAAGCGGCCGGAAAGCCCGGAATTCCCCCGCGGTTGCAGAGCCTCGCGCAACTTCGGGAATCTTCGCGCTCCGCAGCCCCTTGGAGGCGGCATCGGGCGCGCCCGCCTGCTCCAGAGCTACGCCTCCCCGACGCCCACCCCGCACCGCGGCCGCGCGACTTCACTGGCACACCGCTCTCGTTTCGCTTACGCTCCGTGCTCCGCCTTCAACCAGAAACAACGTGCTTATCCCGCGGGTCCAGGCCAAGAGGACGGGGACGAGCATCAGCTCTTGGTTTGCCTGAGCTTCTTCAGAGCCGTCCCTTTGTGCATGGCCATATGCTCGGTCTTGTCGCTCTTGATCAAGTATTGCGGTTCATCCTTCGAGGCGTGGACCCTGTAACCCTTGAAAGTGATTTCCGAGCTGATTGTCTTCTTGATCGTCCCCCGGACTCGGCCTGCTTCCGAGTTCCACTCGACGTGATCGCCTACCTTGAAATCGTGTGACATCGAAATCTTCTCCTGTGAATACTCGCGCTCATCTCCGGCCATGCCGCCATACCAGAGGCGTCCGTCCACCAGCTGGGCCGCCGAAGTGTAGGGATGGGCCTGAACCTTCGTCGTGCTCAAGATGTGGAAGACCTCCACGCCATTCGCTTTGAGATAGTCGGCGATCATCGAACGGTGGCAACGCCACCAGACCGCCTCGGAACACATGATCGCGGCTCGACCGCCGCGGGCGATCTCCAGAAGGCGTTCAACGCCAGCACGGAATGGAGCAGCTTCCATGTAGTCGGCATAGCCGCGAAACGAAGCATTGCGCCACGCGACGTTGTGCGAGTCGGCATGGACCCGCCGCCGTCCGCCAAGCTCGACCAGGTGCTCGTAGCGGACACCCGCAGTGATCAGGGCATCATGCAATGCGCTCTTGTTGAAGTGAGGGAATTTGCGAGAGCCGGGAAAGTGTCGGACATCAACGAGGATATCGATCTGATGATGTCGCAACAGGTCGAGGAACTCCTCGATCGTACGGGTCGAGTGGCCGACGGTCCAGATCGCGAGTGCGTTCACATTCAATGACCGATCGCGACGCCCCCCGGGCGGAAGGTGCGAGCTAGGAGATCGCGTCGTCCCGCCATTGCGCCCTCGAGAGATCGACATTAACGCGGATGTGCTCGTGGACTACCGGCGCATCGTTGTGCCCTTTCAGCCGGATCTCGGGGAAGTGGCGGAGTTCTTCGAGCAGGCGCTCGGCTTCCTCCGGCCCCACCGCCTCGTCGCAGGCGTCGTAAATCCCGCCGTCTTCCTCTTCGCGCCGGTTGTGGGGGCCCAGGATCGACACGAGCTCCGCCACGATCGCGGGGTTGGGGGTCGGTACCAGGAGGGACGCGATGGCGCCGTGATCCACGCGCAGTTTCGCGAACAGGGGCAGGCGATCTCTCCGCGCGCGGCTCGCGGCGAGGAACAGGACCTTTTCCTCCATGCCGATGTGCTTGAGGAGGCCCGCCCGGAATTCCTGGAAAACCACGACATCGACCCGTTCCGGATCGAGGCAGGCCCGATTCAGGATCGCGTCGAGCCGGCGGTGATCCGCGTCGAAGAAGCGATGGAGCGGTCCCTGCATGCCGCGGCCATCGTACACTCGCGGCCGATTGAGCCTCGCTTTCGTTGAGCCACCACCCTCGGCACCACGACCACCTTCAAGCCGCACCGCCACCCGCGCCACGTCCGTTGTCCGGAAGGATGGGGTCGCCGAAGAAGATCTTCAAGCCGTCGAAGTCGGCGCGCAGTCGGTCTAGAACGATGATGTTGGGCGCGATCAGCAGGAAGTTCCGCGACAGTGTCGAGTCGGGCTCGTAGAGCTTGTGGAAATAGCTCCAGGCGATGAGCAGGGAGAGCACTTTGGTCTTCCCCGCTCCGGTGGCCATCTTGACCACGTAGCGAGGCCACTGCTCGTCGAACATCTTGGGGGACACCGGGACCGATTAAGGCCGGCAGAGTCTTCCGGGTCTCCGGCAGACCGAGAAGCCGGGGAGAAGTTCCGGTGACCCTCAGCAGGCGCACCGACCTCGGCCGCACATACGCTTCATTCCTTAGGCACGCCACTCAGCGAGAGCAGGAACGCACTGTCTTCGAGCGCTACGACGTCGTGCTCAATCGCCTTGTCCAGGATAAGCACACGTCCGGCGGGAAGGTCGGCTGTCTGGTCCGGCAGGTTCATCTGCACGCGCCCGGTGAGGGTGTGAATCGAGATACGCTGGTCCGTCTGGTGTTGGCGAAGGCTTCGGCCGGCTTTCAAAACAACCAGAACCACCCGGAAGTCTTCGTGCTTGACCAAAGTCGTGGCGGTGTGACCGCTGCGCTCCCAGAGGGGCGTGTTCAGGAGCGCCTGCGTCTCCGCGGCGAGATCGAAGGAGAGGCTCGGTCCGGTGAGGCCCCGTGCCACGGACTCCGCCGAGGTCGTTGTGGATAGTTCTTTTGTCATGACCATTCTCCTTACGCTATGCGGCGAACCGGGGCTTCAGAACGTGGTTCTCGAGGTGAACGTGGGTGAACACATCGCTCTCGAGCTGCTGAAGTTCGGAGAAGAGCGTGTTGTAGCTGTTGCAGGCCCACTCAGGAAGGGTGAACTCGTCGCTCGCCGCGCGGATGCGCTCGAGGAGCTTCGCGACCGCGAGGTGCTCGTCCTGCATCGACGCGAGTTGCCTGGCGATGGAGGTCTGATCGGGTTGCTTCGACATGAGGGCCGGAAAGAGCGACTGTTCCTCGTCATCGAGGTGGGGGAGAAGCGCCGCGGAGATCTCCTGGACCGCGGCCTCGAGGTGGCGAAGCTTCGGGTTGTGATCGCCGTGCACGCGACTCACCTTCGTGGCCAGGGTCTGGACGAACGGGAGGGCCTTGCGGAGATACTCGTGGTGCTTCGAGACGATGTAGGCGACGAGCCGGGGCGTGGTCAACTCGCGGGGATCGTCCTGCGGATCGCCACGTCGCTCGGTGATCGCGCGGGACAGTTCTGCAAGGAGAGAGTCCACATCGACCTTCTTGGCGGTGGCGGCCGTCTCGATGCTCTGGTCTCCCTGGCAACAGAAGTCGATTCGGTGGCGCTGGAAGACCTGGGCGCACTCCGAGTGGTCGAGGACGACGCGGGCGACGGGCTGCTGGCGATTGAGTATTGGATTTTCCATGTGGAGGTGTGTTGCACGTCCCGCGCCACCACGGAATGACCCCATATCGGGCCTGTTTCGCTGCAAATCGAGCTTTGACGGACCCGACTAGTTCCACCAGGCGTTCCAATATGAGCCAACAGCCGCTGGCCTGATCTAGGCTGCGCCATGGCCCATATCCCTGCCCCTCTCCTCGCACTCGCCAAACTCAGAGCCGAGACCTGCGATGTCACCTTCGGCACGCGGGAACACCAGCAGACGCCCCCGCACTCTCACCCCACCACCAATCACGTGTTGGTCAGTGAGGGAACGCTCTACTTGACGCTTGACGGCGTGGAGACACCCGTCCGGGCAGGGGACTGGTGCACCATCCCCGCCGGGGCAGAACACGCCGAACGCTTCGAGGAAGCGACATCGGTGGTTGTGTTCTGGGTCAAGCAGGTCTGAGGCCGACCGGGGTCGGAAGGGTTCCGGGGATCTGGCTATCGGTGCAGGTGCTCGCCGGCCGGCGCGGGGTGCTCGCTCGTCCCCCCTGCCGCCGTGAAGACGCCTTCGACCCAATGGGTGAGAGGCACGTAGGCGGCCACGAACTTTCGCCCGGCCGCGACATCCCCCGGTCGAAAACCCTTCGCCGCACGTGCGGGACCGAAGCGGTCCGCGAGGCCGGCGCGCACCCTGGCGACGAGCAACCGTTCGAGCTCGTCAGGCGCCCCGAGTTTGATCGCCCGGTCTGTGGCCGCGATGATCGCCTCGGGTTCACTGTCCACGAGCCCGGTGTAAGGGGCGCCCTCGCCCGCACGATGGATCCGCACGAGGGTTTCGAAGAAGTAGCGATCCGCGAGCGCCTTCGCCTCGGGCCCGAGGGCGCGAACCGCGAGGGTCTGCTGGAAGGCGCTCCGGATGGCCGCCTCGTCCGC
>JAENWE010000279.1 GCA_016650185.1 Vicinamibacteria bacterium
CGACGTGGTCATTTCACCCCCTGCGGTGGTCGAGGAATTCTCCCGGGCCGGGAAGGTCGAAGCCGGCGGAGTCGACCTTGGCCGGGTCGGTTCCGGGGTCGCGGTGCGGCCGGGCGCGCCCGTGCCCGCGATCGCCACCGGGGACGACATCAAGAAGGCGGTGCTGGAGGCCGAGTCGGTGGTGTTCAACCGCGCCTCGACCGGCATCTACTTCGAAAACCTGTTGAAGAAGATGGGGGTCTGGGAACAGGTCGAACCCAAGACCACGCGCTATACGACCGGCGCCGAGGTCATGAAGCACGCGCTGGCCGGCAAAGGAAAGGAAGTCGCCTTCGGCCCGATCACCGAGATCCTGCTCGAGAAGAAGCACGGCCTGATCTTCGTGGGTCCACTGCCAGAGGAAATCCAGAACTACACGTCGTACGTCGCGACGCCGATGACCGCCGGCACTCAGAGGGAAGCCGCGCGGGCCCTGGTCAGGTTCCTCGGGGGCCCGGTCAGCAAGGCGTTGTTCGTGGCCGCGGGCATCGAATGAGCCGCTGAGCCAGGGGAGCCGCGAAGCCCGTCAGTCGTGTCGTTGCTGCCTTCGCTCTTCCTCTGGAGTCCGATCAGGAGCAGGAACTTGCCCTCCCGCGTGAACTTCAGAACCTGGGCAGGCCTGGCCCGCCCCCGGCGGTCCAGACGTTAGGGACTGGCGCTGAACGGCGAAGAGAACGGTTGCCGCAGGCTCTCGGGCACATTGTAGCGAACGCGAACGCGGCCCGCCCCACTCCCCGCCGCCACTCATCATCATCGCCATTACGCCTTCTCCGCGTGGCGGGTCATGTCCTGGCCGGCCAAGGGGTTCTCGTACTGCCGGCGGAACAGCGCGTGGTGGCCCTTCACATCGTGCACGCGGAGGATATCAATTCCCTTGGTGGCGAGACCCCGGCTGACCTCCAGCGTCTCCGCATCGCGCTCGGCGCTCGGGCGGTCCGTGACCGCTTCGAGAAAGGACTTCCGGCTGTGACCGACGAGGAGCGATATTCCAAGGTCGTGGAAGCGCTCCACGTGCTCCAGGAGATGCCAGTTCTGGCGGACGGTCTTCCCGAAACCGATCCCCGGGTCGAAGATCAGCCGGTTTCGGGCGATCCCGCGACGATCGAACTCCAAAAGCCTCTCCCCGGCCCAGCCCATCAGCTCATCCACAGGGTCGCGATCGGGTGGAAGAGACTCGCCCTTCACCACCGGGATGGACAGGCTGTGCATGAACACGAGCGGGACCTCGGTCTCCCCGGCGATCTCGATCATCTCGGGATGAGAGAAGCCGGTCACATCGTTCAGAATCTCCACCCCGACCCGGAGAGCGGACCTGACCGTCGATGGATTCCGGGAATCGAGGCTCACCCTGAAGGGCTCCCCGCCCCGAGGAGTCCTCAGCTCTTCCCGAAGCTCGCGGAGGTCGTGCAGCACCGGCTCGAGCCGGGCCCATTCGGTGTGGGGATCGACCGGGGTCCCATCCGGGCGCGTGGATTCAGCGCCCAGGTCGATGATGCCCGCGCCTTCCTCCACCAACCTCCGCGCGTGTGCGACTGCGGCGTCCCGCTCCAGGAAGCGTCCACCGTCACTGAAGCTGTCGGGCGTGACGTTGAGGATTCCCATGAGGGTGGGGTACATCACCTTGAAATCGGCCTCCGGAGAATGCATCGCCCGCGGCAAACCGTGGGCCGCGGGGCGGCGGGCATGGATTTCGATGGTCTCGCCATCCAGGACCGCATTCGGAATCAGGTCACAAAGAGGCTCCAGCACGAACGGGCGATTCAGAATTTCCGGATGGGGGATGGTCAGGTCGTCGGATCGCACCTCGTTTCCTTCCCACCAGAGGATGTCGATGTCGATCGGTCTCGGCGCCCACCGCTCATGGCCCGGTCGCCCCAGCGATTTCTCGATCTCCTGGATGCGTCGGAGCAGCGCTCGTGGATCGAGCGAGGTGTCCCCGGACACCGCACAGTTGAGGAACGGGAGATCCCACGTGGCCGGGGCCCCCGAAGGCATCAGTGCGGCCGACTCATAGATCCGGCTCACCCTCGTGGCATGAAGAACCGCGCCCCTTCCCCGCGAGAGCCTCGAAATCGCCCTCTTCAGCTGGGTCGCGCGGTCTCCCAGATTGCTGCCGAGACCGAGGATCACCACGCATCAATCCCCCACCGTGAATTTCGCCCCCCGGGTCAGTTCCGGGATGGGCGGGGAAACCTTCAGCACCGTGACCCGAAGCTTGTGCGGCGGCTCCACGATGCGCCTCAGGGAGTTGAAGATCTCGCTGGCCAGGTGTTCGATCAGGGAGAACTCGCGATCGGCCACGACCTTCTTGATGGCGTCCACCAGCACGGAGTAGCAGACCGTGTCCTCGAGACGATCCGTGACCATGGCCCGGGGAGGAGGATCGAATCGAATCCTGACATCGATCTCGACCAGCTGCGGTTTCAGGCGTTCATCCGCCGGGCAGCCGAGGCGGACGGGCAGCCGGATTCCCCGGATCGTAAGTTTGGGACGGGACATGATCAGGGGGGGGTGCTCCGCCGGCTCAGCGCGCGTTGGCGTCCACGAACCCGGCGAGGTCGCGCTTGAACTTCTCCATCGACGGCGGGTGCACGTACATCATGTGTCCGGCATCGTAGTACGCGAGGGTGACGTTGCCGCGCACGGCCGGGGCCACCGCGAGGTGCTCGATCGCGTACTCCACGGTGCGATACGGGCAGGCCAGGTCGAAGTAGCCGGTCTGCACCAGCACCTTCATCTTCGGATTCAGGGTCATGGCATGGGCGAGGTCCACCACGGTGTTGGCGAAGGGCACTTTGCCGCCGAGGACGAAGTCCGGCTGGGCGTGGCGGTTGTCCCAGTCTTCCCAGAGGTTGCCGGACAGCACGTAGGGGTGATCGGACTCCACCTTGAGCTCCTGGCGATAGTAGTCGTTGAAGGTCGCCACGATCGCGGGCGCGATGGCACTCCCGTAAGGGTCGTACGGCGTCATCTCGGACAGGGCGTTCAGCGTGCCGCCCGTGTAGCGCGTGTCCACCCGGCCGGCCACGACTCCCTTGTGACGCATCAGCTCCTGGAGGAAATGGCTTTCGTCGATGCGCAGGTTGGCCTTGTCCCAGTAATCCGTGCTCAGACCGGTGTAACGAGCGAGGCCAAGAAGAACGGTCTGCCGCTCCGCGGCCGCGGCTCTCTCGCCCTTGAAAAGGACGGGCGCGTACACGTCCTGGGCGAAGGCCTCGACCTCGCGCAGAAAGGGCTGCAGCTCCGCCGGCCGGTTCGAGAGCGCATGGTGGTACCAGGCGGTGGCCGCGTAGGTGGGCAGAAAGTTGACATAGGCGTCGCTGAGGTTCAGCCCGGCGTTGCCCCCGGCGAAGTCGAGGTAGGGCGAAACCAGGACCACCCCGTTCAAGGCGACGTTGTGTTTCGTGAGCAGTTCATAGGCGACCCCGGCGGTGCGCATGCCTCCGTAGCTCTCGCCGAGAATGAATTTCGGCGCGGCCCAGCGGCCGTACTGGGTGAGGTAGCGCAAGATGAAATCCGAGACCGACCGGATGTCCTGGTCGACACCCCAGAAGTCCTTGCCCTCGCCCTTGCCGATGGGGCGAGAGAGGCCGGTGCCCACGGGGTCGATCATCACGAGATCGGAGCGATCGAGGATGGTGAACTCGTTCTCGACGGTGCGGAACGGTCCGCGGGTGTTCGCTTCCAGATCATCGAGCACGGTGCGCTTCGGGCCGAGGATGCCCATGTGCAGCCAGGCCGACGCCGAGCCCGGCCCGCCGTTGTAGGCGAACATGATCGGACGGGTGCGGGGGTCGCCTCCGTCCTTCACATAGGCGGTGAAGCCGAACAGAGCCATCGGCTCGTCCTTGTCGTTCGTGATGAGCATGGTGCCGGCGGTGGCCGTGTACGGAAGCGTCGCGCCCCCGATCTTGATCTCGTGCTTGGAGACCCAGACCCTCGCCGAAGGCGGCGCCTTCGCGTCGAGCGCGGCCTTGGCCTCGGCGTTTGGCTTCGCGTCCTGCGGATCGGCGGATCCTGCTGAAGCGGCGGGAACCGTCAATGCGAGCAGGGCCAGACCGGCGATCAAGGCGAACACTTTCGTGAAGCGGATGGCGTGAGCGGGCATAGGGGAAGTATAGGTGGCGGCGGGCGAGCGCGACTCAGCCATGCAGTACAATCCGCGCCATCCGCTGGTGCTCTTAAGAAGGGAGCAATCATCCATGCGCCTGATCAGGCTGCCGATGCTGAGGCTCCTCGCTCGACCGGGCTGGCTGTTTCTGGTCCTATGCTCGAGTTCGATCATGGCCGCAGACGAGGCGCCACCGCTCGTTTTCGAGACCCCCGAGGACGTCGTCCTGGC
>JAENWE010000280.1 GCA_016650185.1 Vicinamibacteria bacterium
CTGGGACAACGCTCGCGATCTCCTGGACGGCATCGACCTTTTCCTCGACGGCACCGACAATTTCGAAACCCGCTATGTCCTCAACGACCTCAGCATCGAGATCGGAATTCCCTGGATCTATGGGGCGTGTGTGGGCTCTTACGGTCTGGTCCTCCCGGTCTTGCGCGGGGCACGGAAGACTCCCTGCCTGCGCTGTGTTCTGGGGGACGCTCCTCCCCCCGGCTCCTCTCCCACCTGCGACACCGCAGGCGTGATCGCTCCCATCGTCCAGGTGATCGCCGGTCTTCAAGGCGCCGAGGCCTTGAAGATTCTCTCCGGCCACCCGGAGGCGGTGAGCGTCGGCCTGGTCAGCATCGACGTGTGGTCGTCTCAATACGATCGGATCGATCTGTCGCAGACGGAGCCCTCCTGCGATGCCTGCGTGAGCGGGGTGTTCGTCAGCCGCGAGCAAAGCGCGGGCGAAGCCTTCCTGTGCGGCCGTGACGCCGTGCAGATCCGGCCTCCCGACCGGGGCCTGTCTCTCGACATCGACGACTACGCCGTGACCTGGCGAGCGCTCGGAGATGTCACCCTGTCCGAGCATGTGGTGCGACTGCGGGAGGCGAATTCCGAAATGCTGCTCTTCCGGGATGGGCGCGCGCTGATCAAAGGCACCGCGGATCTCGGTCGCGCGCGTTCCATCTATTCGCGCCTTCTGGGAAGCTGACCGCGAGATGACCTCTACCGCCATCGAAGCCCGACACCTGGTCAAGACCTACAAGAACAAAGCGGCGGTTCGGGATCTCTCGCTTTCGGTACGGCCGGGAGTGTTCTACGCCTTCCTCGGTCCCAACGGCGCGGGAAAGAGCACCACGTTGCGCATGCTGACCGGCCTCTTGAAACCAACCCGTGGCGACGTCCTGATCCTCGGCCAGTCGATCGAGAACGATCCTCTGGCGGTAAAGGCGACGATCGGCCTGGTCCCGGACGACCTGCCCCTTTTCGACCGTCTCACCGGCGAGGAAACGCTGATCTTCACGGCGAGGATTCACGGGCTCGACACCAAGGAGGCGCGTCGCCGAAGCGAGGAACTGCTCGAATACTTTGACCTGCTCGAGGCGCGCGCCCAGATGGTTCTCGAGTATTCGTTGGGCATGAAGAAGAAACTGGCTCTCGCCGCCGCCTTGATCCACCAGCCCAAAGTCCTCTTCCTCGACGAAGCGCTGAACGGGGTCGACCCGGTTTCGGTAAAGACGGTGGCCGATCTCCTGCGCGCGCTGGTGGCCAAGGGCCTGACCATCTTCTTCACCACTCACGTGCTCGACACCGCGGAACGCCTCTGCGACGAGATCGGCGTCATCCACCAAGGGAAGCTGGTGGCCTCGGGCACGATCGAGGACATCAAGCGTCTGCGGCAGATGGGCGCCGATGCCCGGCTGGAAGATGTTTTCCTGCAGGTGGTGGGCGCCGAGAAACCCAAAAGGCCGCCCGCCTTTCTGGGCGGAGGCGTGGGGATCACGAGCGAAGAGCCGTTCGTTCCGCAGCCGTGAGCCGGCTCTGGCTCCTCCTCGGACTGGCCTTCCGGTCGCGCCTGCGCGGCTTCGCGTCGAGCGGAGCCTCATCGGTCCTGGTGGTGGCGGGCGGACTCATCTATATCGCCTTTGCCTGTGCTCTCGGCGTGGCCGCCTACATGGCCTTGTCGCAGAGCCGCAGCCTGCGGGTGGATCGGGTCGCCGACTTCGTCGCCTTAGGGGTCACCGTGTTCGGCGTGTTCTTCCTCACCCGACCCTTCATCCTAAGCAATCTTTCGGGCAGCTCGCTTCAGAACCTCCTTCATCTGCCCATTCGCCGCGCAGAACTGCTCGCCTATTCCCTGGTAACCGGTGTCGTCACTCCCCTGCTTCTTGAGTCGCCCGTGCTTATCGGCGCGGTCTTGGGCGTCACCTCGCGTCCATCGCTGATTCTGCTCACCCTGCCCCTCACCCTGCTCGCCCATGTCACTCTCCTGGCCGGTACGCACTCGATGTCCTTGGTGGCCGTTCTCATCGCGCGAAGGACATGGGTCGCGGATGTGGCCCGCGTTCTCGCATTCTCGATTTTTTTCCTGCCCTCGTTGCTGAACTCTCGAGGCGTACGTGAATTTCTTCGTCCCCTCGTCCACCCCCTCGCCAATCTCTCACCCCTCGGCTGGGCCGCCCGAGCCACGGTGTACGCCGGAACCGGCGACGTACGGCAGGCTCTGTGGTTCGCAGTTCCGGCCCTCCTGGCCCTCGCTGGAGTGGCCTTCCTTTCCATGACGCTCCTGAATCGCATCCTCGAAGGAGAAGGAGAGGACCAGGTCGACCAGCAGTCCCAGACCCCCCGCCCGGCGCGCGTCATTCTGCCGGGAGCCTTGGGAGCGCTCATCGAAACCCAGTTGCGCACTCAACTGCGCACGCCCGCCGCGCGCATGGCTCTCCTGATGCCCACGCTCATGATGGGCCTCTTCGCCCTCTCGCTCTCACGACCCGGTCGGACCCCGGGAAGCGCCATCGTCATGATCATTTTCTTGACCCTGATCGGAGGCAACGCCTTCGTCATGGTGGGCCGGGGTATCGCCCTGATCCTCGGCACTCCCGTGTCGAGGGCCTCGATGCTGGTGGCGAGCGACGTCGCGGCGACCCTCTTCCGGATCCCACCCCTCTTCGCCATCATCGCCGTCACCGCATGGCGAAGCGGCCTCCCCTCCGCCCTGACCATGACCGCTCTCACGATCGCCCTCCTCCCCGTGAGCTTGGGCGTTCAGCACTTCGTTTCGATCCTCCGGCCTTTCGCCCTCCCGCGGGATCGCCTGAACCCCTTCGCCCGGCGAGTCGACGGCCGACAACAAAGCCATGGCCTGTTGAGTCTCCTTGCCACCATGGCCACCGCCCTCATCGCATCGCCCTTCGTGCTCCTCGCCTGGCTCAGTTCACGGATCGCCGGAGGCGCCTACGCCCCTTCGCTCCTCGCCCTCGCGTGTCTCGGCGCCCTCGCCACCTACGCGGTGCTCGTCGTCCTGGCCGAACGGCTGTTCTTGAAACGCGAACTGCAAGTGATGGAAGTCCTGCTCGACGACTCGCCCGGCTAGGACCAAGGCTCCCTACCGAGATCGCTTCAGTCCGCGCGAACTTCGGGTCCTTCGCGATGACGATCATGGATTTCGCCGACGGCCCGTTTCAGGCACTTTCCCGTCACTGCGAGCCGTGGACGGACTCCGTCCGTGACTATTTGGGAGGACGCCGCCATTCCGAAAAGTGCCCAATATGTGGCGTTTTCGACCGTCGTCCTCAGCA
>JAENWE010000281.1 GCA_016650185.1 Vicinamibacteria bacterium
CTCCGGCCCTTGCCGACTATTGTTCTCCACCTCGCACGGTTACGATTCACGGCTATGTCCGCCGATCTTCGCGAATTCATGGCCGTTCTTCGCCGCGAGAGTGACATCGTCGAGATCGATGCCCCGGTGGATGCTCACCTCGAAGCTGCCGAGATTCATCGTCGGGTAATCGCGGCGGGCGGGCCGGCCTTGCTGTTCAAGAACGTGATTGGAGCGGATTTTCCGCTGGTGACGAATCTTTTCGGCACCGCGAAGCGCGCCGAGATGGCCTTCGGCGGCAATGCCGCGAAGTTTGTCCGTCGGGCCGTTGATGTGGTTCAGCATGCCCTTCCGCCTACGCTCGGCAAGGCCTGGAATGCTCGCGATCTGGTGATGTCCGGTTTGAAGGTTGGCCTCAAGCGGTCGAGCGGCGGGCCGGTTACCGAAGTCCGCGAGGGCCCGAATCTCGCGAAGCTGCCTGCGCTCACCTGCTGGCCCGAGGATGGGGGGCCGTTCATCACTCTTCCGCTGGTGTTGACCGCGCACCCCGGCGGCCTGGGCACCAATCTCGGCATGTACCGCATGCAGATATACGACGCCAGGACGACGGGGATGCACTGGCAGATTGGGAAGGGCGGGGGATTTCACTACGACGTGGCGGAGAGGCAAGGCGAGTCGCTCCCGCTCAGCGTCTTCGTCGGTGGTCCGCCGGCCTTGATTCTTTCGGCCATCGCACCTCTGCCCGAGAACCTTCCCGAGCTTCTGCTGGCCTCACTGATCATCGGAGAAAGGCTGGAGATGGTTGAAGGCGTCAGCCAGGTGCCTCTGGTGGCCAATGCGGAGTTCGCTCTCGTGGGTCGCGTGCCCTCAGGGGTGCGGCGGCCCGAGGGCCCGTTTGGGGATCACTACGGTTACTACTCTCTGGTTCATGACTATCCGGTTTTCGAGATCGACCGGGTCTACCGGCGTCGGGACGCGATCTATCCCGCGACCGTGGTGGGAAAGCCGCGCCAGGAGGACTTCTTCATCGGCGATCTGTTGCAGGACCTTTTGTCGCCGCTCTTTCCTCTGGTGATGCCGCAGGTCAAGGCCCTTTGGTCCTACGGCGAGACCGGCTATCACTCTCTGGCCGCCGCAATCGTGCAGGAGCGGTACGAGCGTGAGGCGATGGCGAGCGCGTTCAGAATCCTCGGCGAAGGCCAGCTTTCGCTCACCAAATTCCTGCTTCTCACCGACTCGTCCGCCGGCCTTGACCTCAAGGACTTCCGCGCCACCCTCACGCACATCCTGGAGAGGACGACGCCCGAGACGGACCTCTTCGTGTTTCCCAACCTCTCGATGGACACGCTCGACTACACGACCCCCACGATCAATCGGGGGTCCAAGGGCGTGTGGATGGGAGTGGGCCCGAAGCGTCGCGAACTGCCCCGTGAGTTTCGCGGCTCACCGGGGCCATCCGTGACCGACATCCGGGTGTTTTCGCCCGGGTGCCTGGTGGTGGGAGCTCCGCCGTATCGGGGGGCTCAGGATGAAGAGGCGAGGGCCATCGCGGGCATCGCCGCCGATCCGGCCTTCGCGGAGTGGCCCCTGGTCGTCGTATCCGATGAGCCCGCGCGCGCGGCGAAATCCACCATCAACTTCTTGTGGACCACGTTCACGCGCTTCGAGCCGGCCCGCGACATCTACGGCGCAAGGCAGGCCCTCGTGGCGCATCACCTCGCCTTGTCGCCGCCCATCGTCATCGATGCGCGGACCAAGCCCTGGTATCCCAAGGAACTGTTCGCCGACGAGGCCACGGCGAAGAAGGTGACCGGCCGCTGGAGCGAGTATTTCCAGGGCGGCAAAGTTGAGATGGGTGATTCAGAGAAGGCGCATCTGGACTAGCCCGGAGGGAGCGGACGTGCGGATTCCAACGCCGAGGGTTCCCGGCGCGACGGACGGAGTGAGGTTTGCTAACCTTCGCCTCCCTCCACGATGACGTCGAAGCGAAAGCCTGCCTCAAGCCCCATCGAAACCGAGGCCAAGATCCGCGTGCCCTCGCTCATGGCCGTGAGGCGGTGCCTGGTCGCGTCCGACGGTCGTCGGATCAACGCGCGCGCGTTCGAGTCCAACACCCTTTTTGATTGGCCGGCGAGTTCAATCCGCGCCGCCGGCAAGTCGTTCCGAGTGCGGCGATATGGCGCCTCGGGCTCGATCACCCTCAAAGGCGTGGCCCAGGTGGCCGGAGGGCTCCGGTCCCGCGTGGAGCTGGAGAGCGAGGTGTCGGATCCGGGGATGATCGCGGAGATCCTGGTCTCCCTCGGGTTCGTCCCCCAGTTCCGCTACGAGAAGTTTCGCGAGGTGTGGAA
>JAENWE010000282.1 GCA_016650185.1 Vicinamibacteria bacterium
CGTATTCAGCGCGTTCAAGGCGTGATTGTCGAGCCACCCCCGCTTTTCGGCCACGGTGCCGATGACGCTTTCTGCGAGCGCGCCGAGGAAGCCCGCGAGAGTCACGATGAGAGCCCCATCGGCGGCGAAGAGTCCGGTCAGGACGCCAAGGGACGCGATGAACAACGCACCGAAGAGACCGCCCAGAGTGCCCTCGACGCTGACCGCTCCTTCAGTGCCCGCGGGCACCGGGCGGAAAGTAGTGATCAGAAATGTCCGCCTGCCGTACGCCTTTCCGATTTCAGAGGAACAGGTGTCGGCGGCGGCCGTAGCCACCGCGGCGGCGTAAGCGATGAGATAGGCGGTTCGGGCCGGACCTTGAGAGAGCAGGCCGAAAAGAGCCAGAAGAGCGGGAATGCCGCCGTTGGCGAAGGCGTTGCGCCAGCCGCGCGCGCCGCCTTTTTCCTGGGCGATGCCGCGCGCCGCCTTCTTCGCGTAGCCGAGCTTCGTCACCGTAGTCCCGATCAGGAAGAAGCCCGCCATCAGCGCGAATCCTTGAAGGCCGAAGCCGGCGGTGATCAACGTGCCGATCAGCACCGCGGAGAAGGCTCCGATTCGATCGATCGACTTGGAGCGAAGAGCCATCCATGCGAACCCGGCATTCACCACGAAGCCCTGGGCCAGGCGAAAGTCGAGGCCCAGCCCGTTGGCGCCGAGTCCGTCGAGGCCGTGAAGGAGAGGCAGAATCACAGCCCCCGCCACGGGAACAGTGAGATTGTCGTCGAGGGTCGTGTCCATCGACTCCACCAGCGAGGCAAGGAAGGCGAGGGCCAGCATCACCACGAAGGTGCGCGCGGGGTCGAGTTCGGGGTTCGTCCAGACCGCCAGACCGAATGAGCCCAGCGTTCCGAAAAGCACAAAGGCGATGAGCCCCATCCAGCCCTTGGAGGAGTTCCAGGGAAGGTGCGGCCCGAGGAGAGCCTGCCCAATGATCGAAGCCATGCCGTCGCCGAGAGCGAGCAGGCCCCAGATCGCCGCGGCCATCCAGAGTCGATCGGGAAAGACCAGGATCAGGCCGAGGACGGAAAGGGGATAGATCAAGATCCCGCGCGCCCGGCCCGTCCTCAGTTCTCCCTCACGCCACATCGACTTCCCGCCGATGCGCGGCAGTACTTGCCAGTTGAAGACGAACGCGGCGACGGCGAGGAAAGCAGCCTGAACGGGGGTGAGGAAGCGCAGGATGAGGGCGAAGCCGCCGACCCCTATGTGAACCAGCTTTCGTCTCAGTTCGCCTCGGGAGATGGCGAGGGGCGTTTCGGCGGGTGGGCGCTTATCTTTGGCGGAATGCTTCGACTTCTTCGACACTACCCGCGCCCTTCTGCGATCAGCCAATCCACGGTCGCGCCGATGCCTTCTTCGAGGGGGCGCACTTTGTAACCGAGCTCTCGAACCGCCTTGTCGCTTCGGTAGGCCCAGTGTTTTTCGAATATGCCGACGGCCTCATGGGTGAGGTCGGGGGGCTTGCCGGTGGTGTCGGCCCACAGCCACATCGCGCGGCCCACCAGACGGGAAAGGGCGTAGGGCAGTTTTCGCGGGGTCAGATCCCGACCCGCTTTTCTGGACGCTGCGGAAAACACCTGGGTGAGCGTCGCGTTGTCGCCGGCCAGCAGATAACGCTCGCCTTTGCGGCCGCGTTCAAGCGCGGCCACATGGCCCTGGGCCACCTCGTCCACGTAGGCGTAGCTCCACAGTCGATCGCCCGGCCCCACGATTCCGGGAAGCCGGTTGTTCATGCGATCGGCCAGCATCTTGGCGATGAGGTTGCCGTCGGTGAGCTCGCCGGGGCCGTAAACCACGCCGGGGTAGAGGATGACGATGTCGCCGCCCTCCTTCGCGTAGTCCTGCGCGACCACGTCGGCCAGGGCTTTGGTGCGTTCGTAGTCATTTCGATAGGGCGAGCCCGGGTGGTTCTGCGCTTCGTCCACCGGCGTCTCGGTCGTGGGACCCACGGCCATGAATGAGGAGGTGTAGACGAGGCGGATGTGGTGGGCGCGGGCGGCGGCGATGGCATGCCGGATGCCGCCCACGTTGATGTCGTCGAAGTCCGCCCGCCGCGCGCTCCACAGCTTGACCATGGCGGCCGAGTGAAGAATCGCCCCGCATCCGCGAGCCGCGTTTTGGAAGACCGCTTCGTCGCGCACGTCGCCGGCGATGACCTCCGCGTTGTCGGGCAGACCGGACCGTCGTCCTCCGCGCACGAGGAGAACGACCTCATGACCTCTCGCGAGAAGGGCCGACACTACGTTCCTTCCCAAAAAACCAGCGCCCCCGGTGACCAGGAGCTTCAATGGTGTCGAGCCTCGCTCTTCTGGCCCCGCTTCACCGCATCCCGCCAGTCGGCGAGGAGATCGGCGAGCGCTCCTTCGAGATTCCCTGAAGGCGCGAACCCGACTGCGTCGCGAAGGCGTGACGGATCACCGATCAGGACGGGCAGGTCGACGGGCCGCAGTCGGGACGGGTCAATCCGGACCTCCACCTTCACCCCCGAGAGAGTGATGAGGGAATCAAGCACCGCGCGGATGGCAATTCCCTTGCCCGAACAAACGTTGTAGACGACGCCGTTTTCTCCCTTGGAGAGAAGGAGCAGATAGGCGCGGATGACTTCCTGCACATCGCTGAAGTCCCGAATGGCGTCGAGATTGCCGACGTGGATGACCGGCTCCGCGCATTCGATCTCAATCTCCGCGATTTGTCGCGCGAATGAGCTCTCCGCAAATACCGCGCCCCGTCGTTTGCCGGTGTGCGGGAACGTACGGGTGCGTACGATCTCCACCGTCTTTCGCCGCGCGAATTCCGAGCACAAGGCTCCTTGGGCCACCCGGCTCACCGCGTAGGGCGAGCGCGGCGTCAGCGGTCGGTCCTCGCGCAGCGGGACATTCTCAGCCTGGACATCGCCGTACTCGTCCGCCGAGCCCACCACCAGAACCCTTCGAACCTGGGCCTTCTCGGCCGCGAAGAGCAGATGTTGGGTTCCAAGGATATTCGCCAGCAGGGTGTCGCCGGGATTGCGATACGACTCGTGCACGCTGCTCTGGCCCGCCAGGTGGATGATGGTGTCGGGCCTCGCCGCCGCGACCGCGCCCTTCAGGCCCTCTTGGTCCAGAAGGTCCGCTTCGACCCCGCCTCCGAACCCACGCGGAAGAATTCGGGTGACGCTCGTGGGTCGCTGCATGCCGACCAGTTCGAGGTCGTCCCGTCCCGCGCACATTTCTCCGAGATGCGAGGCCACGAATCCGGCGGCGCCGGTGACCAGGATGCGCGACGGCCTACTTGCGGCCGGCATTACTGTGATTGGCGGGGTTGTCGCCCAGGAAATTTCCGACCGAGCCGATGCCCGCGAGCTCGATCTGGAAAGTGGTCTTCGATTCCTGGCGGTAGCGCGTGTCGAAGTTCACTCTTTCCACCGCGAAACCGCAGCACTGAATGCCGTAGCGGATGCGGGCGGTCGACTGAAGTATCGTCTTCTGCAGGGCGTCGTAGGTGAGCGAGCCTTCCACGGTCAGGCGTTCCGGCCAGACGACAATCTTGCCGCTGCCCCTGAATGTGTTGTACAAGGTGGTGCGATTCTCCGCGACCTCGGTCAGGTTGACCCCGCGGGCCCAGCCCGCCTGCAGGGCCAGGCGGGGCTGGTTGATGTACATATTCACGGAGGAGCTGGTGAACTGCTTGAAGTTCGGGTTGTATTCGGTCGAGTAGATGACTGACGACCTGAGGGTGGGCCGAATCGACAGGCTTGACTGGATGGGCGACTTGTGGGAAGGCGCGCCCCCTGGCCCGCGGGCAAAAGTCGCGGAGTAGTAGTTCGGATCGAACTGGCCCTGGTTCTGGCCGATGTCGACGTAGTAGGTCTGGGACAGACGCCAGGTGAAGAGTTCGTGGGTCTCCAGCTTTCCCGCCGGGCCCATCCTCTTCGCGTAGATCCGGTTCGTCACTCCGTAGAGCAACTGATTGGTGCCGGTGTACTGGTCGCCGAAGTCGAAGCTCGGGAGCGAATTAAAGACCAGCACCTTGGAGCGATAGGTGTAGAGAAACTCGGGCTCGAAGGTGTGCTTGAACTTCTCGGAGTAGACATCTCCAGGGAGCCGGAAGACCTTGAAGAGTTTGGGCCCGCGGACATCCATCGATCCTTCGAAAAACTGTCGGTCGAGGGGCGGCCCGTTGAGTTCGAGGTTCTCGTCGAGCGACGATCCGTAGCGCGTGTACCGGACGAGGGCTTTGGGCGTCAGCTGGAGGAACGGAACCGAGATGGTTCGGGTCAGTTCCGGCGCCACATCGAGGCGGGAGTATTGCTGAAGGACCGGGCTCTCGCCCGAACCGGCATTGCCCTGGGCCAGCCTTTCCGCGCTCGCCTGATAGCCGAAGGCGATTCCTGTCCGGCCGATCTTCTTCGGACTCTGGCTGACCTGGATCTGCGGCAGGTGTCGTCGCCGCTGGATGGAGTCGTCGAAGAAGAAGAAGTCGCTGGTGTCGGCCACGAGACGCACGAAGGCCGGGCCCAGGGAGCCTTGGAGTCCCACCGCGCCGCGCCGGGTGCGGGTGGAGGAATAGTCGAGAGAGTCCTGCAAGTTCTGGCGGGAGGCGAGATCGGAGTAGAAATTCGCGGAGAGAGTGGCTTTGAAACGATGCGGGAGCGCCCGGGAGGCGGACCAATCGAGGTCGTAGGCGAAGGAGGGAGCCCCGGTCGGTCGGGTGAAGTAGGAACGGAATGTGCCTCGAGACCCAATGTCCCGGATGTATCGGAATTCATGTCCGAAACCGATTCCATACTCAGTGAACCAGTCGTAGTAGAAGGTCTGGTCCATGCTCCGTCCCATGGCCCAGAAGAAGCCGGCTCCTATCTCCCGGCCCTTGAAGGTGCTGGAGCCGTAGCGCGGGGTCAGAATTCCGGTGGCACGCTGATCGGGGCTGATGGGGAACTGGAAGTAGGGAATCAGGATGGGGGTGGGCACGCCCTTGATGGACAGCCCGACCAGGGTCGCTTTGATCTTCTTGTCGATTTCAACCGTCGCGCTGTGCGCCTTGAACATCCACCTGGGATTGGGCTGAGTGCAGGCGGTGAACTTTGCGCCCTTGAGCCGATAGGTATCGGCGTCCACTCGTTCGATGCTCTCCGCTTCGAACAGAACATCAGGCTGGAGATAGCCGCTCGCCTTGGTGAAAAGACCCTTGCCCGTATCCAGATCCAGGCGCAGGGTCTCGCCCGAGATGCGCTCGGTCCCGCTCATGAACACGACATTGCCCGAGGCCTCGATGCGCTGAGCGGAGGCGCCGTCCGGCTTCGTCTCATCGATCATGTCCAGGCGGTCCGCCTGAATGCGGAGCTGGCCGAAGCGCAGGTCGACGAAGCCTTCGTAGTGCAGCTTTCCCTCGCCCCCTTCCTGGCGGTTCGCGCGAATCTTCAGCTCGCCCGGGGCGAGGGGCGGCTCCTCGATCAGAGGCACGGGTGTGGGTGTAGGCGACGGGGTCGCCGCCGCATCGCCCACGCTTGGCGTGGCGGTCGGCGCGGGCACGGGAGAGGGAGAACTCTTCGGTTCCTGGGCCAGCGCGGTGGTGGCCGCGACCAGGCTCAGAACTCCAAGGGCGCGAGCGAGGACCATTCACGCCAAAGGTAGCACGGACACGAAGAAATCCTTACAGCCAGCCCTTCTGTCGCGCCAGGCGGGCCGCTTCGATTCGGTTCGTCACCCCCAGTTTGCTGATAGCTTCCGAGAGATAGTTGCGGATCGTGCCCTCGGAGAGGCCAAGTTTCAGGGCGATATCGGCACTGGTCTGGCCCGCCTCTGCGCTTCGCAGGACCTGGCGTTCGCGGTCCGAGAGGGGATCGGGATCGCTCCACGCTTCCTGGGCCAGCTCGGGGTCGATCACCCGGAGGCCGGCGTGGACGCGGCGCACCGCGTCGCCGAGTTTCTCGGCGGGCGCGTCTTTCAGCAGGTAGCCCGAAGCGCCCGAGTCGAGGGCGCGGCGCAGGTAGCCAGCCCGCGCGAAGGTGGTGAGGATAAGGATGTGGGTTCCCGGCAGCGCTTTCTTGACCGCGGCGGCCACCTCGAGCCCCGTCATCTCCGGCATCTCGATGTCAGTGACCAGGACGTCGGGCATCAGCTTGAAGCAGAGGTCGAGAGCCTCGCGCCCATTCGCAGCCCGGCCCACCACATCGAGATCCTTTTCGATCTCGAGAAGGGCCACGAGGGCGCCCAGAACCATTCCCTGATCCTCGGCGACGACCACGCGTATCGACATCGCGGCCAAAAAGCCCTCAGGCCGGTTCCGGTCTCAGGGGCAGGGTGATCTCGAGCCGTGTGCCCCCGTGTCCGTCGCGGACCAGACTGCCTCCGAGGCCGCTGATGCGTTCGCGCATGCCGGTCAGGCCGTTGCCTTCGCGCGCGTTGCCTCCGCGGCCGTCGTCCACGATTTCCAGCATGGCCGAGTGGTCGCGATGAGCGAGGCGCGCCCAGCAGGTCTTGGCCTGGGCGTGGCGGAGGACGTTGGTCGATGCCTCTCTCAAAACCAGGGCTAGCGCGTTCTCATGCGCGGGGGGAAGGGTCAAAGGTTCCGCTTCCACGGTCAGCGACACGCCCGCTGTAGCGAACGCCTTCCTCATCGCTTCGAATTCGGCGGAGAGGCCGGAGGCGCGGTAGCCGGTCACCGCGCTCCGAACCTGAGCCAGCGCGTCACGCGCGACGTCGTTGACCTCGCGTATCTCCTGAGCGGCGCGAGTCGGATCGCGTTCGATCAGCTTGCTCGCGAGCTCCGACTTGAGAGCGATGACGGAGAGGGTGTGGCCCAAAACGTCATGGAGGTCACGGGCGATCCGCTCCCGTTCGGCGATCTTGGCCAGGCGCTCCACTTCGCCGTGGGCCATGCGCACCCTGGCGTTCGAGATCCACACCTGGGCGAAGTGGATATTCACTCCGCCGATTACCGCCGACATCAGGAGGGCGGGAGCGTAGAACCAGCCACTCTGGTCGGTGGTCAGGCCGTAGGCGGCGACGATGACGAGATAGACCCCCAGATGGAGAAGTCGGGGCCGGTTTGCATCGATGAAGGCCACCATGGCCGCCGCATAGATGAAGAAGGTGGAGCCGAACGGGCTCACCGGCGTGGTGATGAAGCCGAGCAGGGTCATGGCCGCGATCACCGCGATAAGCCTCCGCCCGTGAATCCAATAGCCAAGGATCGGAGCCCAAAACCACCAGGTCCGCCACCGCCCCCGCCTCGATTCGTCCCAGCGTTTTTTGACCGAGCCGGTTGGCCGCGAGAGGTGGCCGCCATCAGCACCTCGGCCAGAGGAACATGGGCGCGCGCCAGCAGTTCGAGCTCGTGGATCAGGGACGGTCCATGGAAGGTGGCCGGGTTCCCGGCGTCGCTTCCGGCGAGGATGGTCACGCCGGCGCGCGACGCAGCTTCCACCGAGGAGAGCCCTTGATGGAAGGCCATCCCCAGTCCTTTCACGATGGCGTCATCGCCCATCATGGCGGCGAACGGGCCTTTCCCCTCGCGGAGGCCTTCGAGCACCTCGGGTATCACCAGGCCGTGGAAAGCTTCGTCCGGCCCGGCGACCAGGGACCGTTTCCAGTCGAAGTCGTAGACGGTGAGGGTGGGGGTGAAAGTCACCTTCTTCGCCGCCATCAAGGCGATGGTGTCGGCCGAGAGGCCACGTGCGGCGTGCTCGATGCCGTCCGCTCCCGCTTCGATGGCGTGGCGCGCGTCCTCATCGGTGCCCACATGGACCGTGGTCTTGAGACCGCGTGCCTTCGCCTCCGCCACCGCGGCCTTGAAGCATTCGAGATCCAGCCGCTTCATGGGATGCCCGGGGAAGCCGGGCTCCAGAACGAGCTTGATGAGGTCCACATCCCGGCCCGCGAGCTCCTTGACCGCGGCGCGAGCTTCATCGGGCGTCTGCACCTGCCGGGTGAGTTGTTCGGCGAGGCCGGGCAGGAAGTCGAAGAGTTCGGCCGGATGGCCGCCCGGAGCGGTGATGGAGGGGCCCGCGAAGAACACGCGAGGCGCGCGCTGTTTGCCAGCGGCCACAAACCCGCGCAGTTTCGCCAGGGATCCTGGATCGCCGGTGAGCGACACCACCGAGGTGACTCCCGAGGCGCGCAGCCTCCGGAGTATCTTGGACGGCCGCGGGGCCGCCAATCAATTGGATATACAGGTCCTCAAGGGTGGGCCGCTTGAGCCGCAGGTCGAGCAGCGACGCGCCGGACGATTTGAGCGAAGCCCCCAGGCCCACGATCGCGGCGGTCGAGTCTTTGGTGGCGTACCGCAAGAGCACGCCGTCGTATCCCTCGAAGGTGGCTCCGGGCACGAGGTTCGCGGGATCGATTGTCTTATCGATGGCGATCCACAACGTCGAGGCGCCTTCGGCCTTGGCGAGGAGGTCCATAGGGGTTCCGTCGGCCACGATGTCGCCGGACCTCAGGATGACGACACGGTCGGCCAAGGCTTCGATCTCGTCGAGATAGTGTGACGACAAAAGGATCGTCTTTCCGAGAGCCTTGAGCTTCAAAAGGATTTCGTGGATGCCCCGTCGCGCGATGGGGTCGAGGCCGGACGTGGGCTCGTCGAGGATCAGGAGCTCCGGGTCATGAAGAGTGGCGAGTCCGATGGCGAGGCGCTGCTTCTGCCCGCCAGAAAGGCTCCGGACTGCCGCCTTCTTCTTGTCAGTGAGGCTGACCGCCTCGAGAACCTGGGGCACGCCCAGGGTTGTTGGATAGAACGCCCCAAAAAGTCGGAACGTTTCCTCCACGGTGAGGGCTTCAGGAAACTCCGTGTGCTGAAGCTGTACTCCGATCCTCCGGCGAAGTTCGACCGGGTTCTTGTCCGGGTCAAGGCCGAGGACACGGACAGAACCTGATGTCCCGGGCCGCAGACCCTCGAGGATCTCAACAAAGGTCGTCTTCCCGGCGCCGTTTGGTCCCAGGAGACCGACGATTCCGCCCCGGGCAATATCAATCGAAATTCCCCGGAGCGCTTGAACGCCGTCGTATGTTTTCACCAGCGACTGGACTTGGATCACCATTCCCCAAGAATGATCGAAGAAGGTGCTTTGATGAAGTGCCTTGCGTCTCGCTTTTTCTGTGACGTTTGTAATGCGGTTGTTAAGGCACCGGTTCGAATTCTTGAACCCGTGTGATTTCAATTCTTTCGGGAACCAATGAACGTCTGGCTTCGTCTTATCTGGCAAAGGCGTTCTATAGCCGTTTTTCCCATCTTGAGGACAGTTGCCATGCTAGAGACGAGCCCCGGTTTCCTCTTTCCAGATCGTCGTCCGCTCAAGGAGATGGTCGAAGACTACGAGCGCAAGATCGTTCTCATGGCCCTGGAGCTTTCGCACTGGAATCAGCGCCGGGCCGCATCCTCGTTGGGTCTTCTGCCTTCCACTCTCTCCGAAAAGATGAAGCGTTTCGGCCTCCGACGGACGAAGGAAGAGAGTCCCGAGCAGGGTGCTTCCCACGAAGCCGCCTGATCCCCGCGAATCCTGAGAGCAAGATATTGACAGCCGCGTCTCGGTGAAGCGCGACTGTCCGCCTCGTTCGATTGCGGACACCCGATCGCAACGGCGGACTTCCACCACGGACTTCTGTTACAGGTCGCACCCAGACCGTGACGCCAGGGAGGGCCCAGGGCCGGCTGCTCGGCGGCAACCTGACCGTGCTGGCTCATCTGGTGGGCACGCCGTACCTGCCTGATTTCGCCGGGAAGATCCTGTTCCTTGAGGACGTGCACGAAGGCATCTACCGCCTCGACCGAATGCTCACTCACTTGAAGCTCGCCGGCCTGCTCTCGAAGATCAAGGGCTTCATCTGGGGTCAATGCTCGGACTGCGAACCGGACAGCAGCGGCTATGGCTCGCTCACCATCGAAGAAGTGCTCGATGACCACATCAAGCCCCTTGGTGTGCCGACCTACCGCGGGGCCATGATCGGCCATATCGACAAGCAGTTCACGGTGCCGGAGGGGATTCTGGCCGAGATGGACGCCGACCTTGGCACGTTCCGGCTGCTGGAGAGCGCCGTCTCGGCGTAGCGGGAGAGAGAGCGCAGCCGAAAGGTGCCCGCCGCTTGGCCCTTGGGGCGGAGCGAAGGCGCCGCCGAAGCGTTGAACGCGCCGCCGCACCTGGGTTAGGGTACTCAACAATTTCTCCAAGGAGCACCCGATGACCGTCAGCGCCCCGCCTACGCCGACCGAAATTGAGCAGGTCGTCGCCCATGAAGTCGACCGCCAACTGAAGTCCTTTCGCGATGAAATGGAAGGAAAACTCGCGGAGGTGCGCGAACGGACGGTGGATGATGCGGCCACCATCGTGGTTTTCAGCGGCGATCTCGACAAGGTGCTCGCCGGTTTTGTCATCGCCACCGGAGCCGCGGCCGCGGGCTTACAGACATCGATGTTCTTTACCTTCTGGGGGCTCATGGCCTTGAAGAAGAAAGGCGCCAGCGGCGGGTCCAAGAACATGATGGAGAAGATGTTCACCCTCATGACGCCCTCGAGCTCGGAATCCCTCGGCAGCTCAAAGATGAACTACTTCGGGATGGGGGCGATCATGCTGCGCAAGATGATGAAGGACAAACAGATCGCCTCGCTTGAAGAACTGATGGCGGTGGCGAAGGATCTGGAGGTCAAGTTGATCGCGTGCACGATGTCGATGGATGCCATGGGAATCAGCAAGGAGGAGTTGCTCGACGACCTCGCGTACGGTGGAGTGGCCACGTACATGGCCGACGCTGTCCGTTCCCGCGTCACCCTCTTTATCTGATGTTCGCCAAAAACTCCGAACCCCCCCCCCATCGCAGGTAAAGATGGATTCTTCCAGCAACTCGACCGGCGCGTCACCTTTGGCCACCATCGATGTGGCGGAGCTCCTGCCCCGACTCGACCGCGGCGAGGAGGTCCTCCTGCTCGATGTCCGCAACCAGGAGGAGTACGAGGGCTGGAAGCTCGAGCCGCGCCAGCCCGTGGAGACCGTGCACGTGCCCTATTTCGACTTCATCGAGGACCCGGAGGCCGCCATCGCCCGGGTGCCGCACGCGCGCGAAGTTGTGGTGCTGTGCGCCAAAGGCGGCTCGTCGGAAACGGTGGTGGACATGCTCAAAGAGGCAGGCCTCCTAACCAGGAATGTGACCGGGGGCATGGTTGCGTATGGCGAGTATCTCGACCCGACGGCGCTGCCTCTGGAGCCCTTGGAGGCCGCGCGCTTCAGCCTCTTCCAGGTGAACCGGCGCGGCAAGGGTTGTCTTTCCTACGTCATCGTCTCCGGCGGCGAGGCGGTGGTGGTGGATCCGAGCCGCAACGTCTCCTGGTACGAGGCCTTCGTGGCCGAGCGAGGCGCACGCTATGTGCGCGTGCTCGACACCCACGTGCACGCCGACCATGTGAGCGGCGGCCCCGAGCTGGCCCGACGCCTGGGTGTGCCCTATTCCGTCTCTGCCGGCGCCGGGTTCGTGGTGGATCACGCCGTGACCCCGCTTTCGGACGGCGAACAGATCCGCCTCGGCGGGCGGGCGGGTGTTTCGATCGAGGTGCGGGCGATACGCACTCCAGGCCACACTCCGGGTTCGACGTCATTTTTCGTGGACGGGCGCTATCTGCTGACCGGCGATACCCTCTTCGTAGCGAGCGTGGGCCGTCCTGATCTCGGTGGACACGCGGTCGAATGGGGCCGAGATCTCTTCTTCAGCCTGCGAGACCGCCTCGGCGACCTCCCGCCCGACACACGCGTCCTGCCTGCTCACTACGGGGGGGCCTCCGAGATCTCGGACACGGGGCTGGTCTGGGGGCGGCTCGGCGACCTCCGGAGCACGGTTCCCGAATTGCAGATCGACACCCCCGAGGAGTTCGTCAGGGCGGTCAGCGGCGCCGTGACCGACCCGCCCGCCGCCTATGCTGAGATCATCAAGGTCAACCTGGGAGGGTCGGCGAGCGAGGAGCAGATCTGCGAATGGGAGCTTGGGAAGAACCAGTGCGCCGCCGCATCCGGGCAGCGGGCCTCAGGGGCGTAGTATCCGGCTCCGACGTTGCCCCACGACCGGTTTCGATGAGGAGATCAAAAGATGGCCCTGAAGACGCTTGACGCTCGCGGGTTGAAGTGCCCCATGCCCATTGTGAAGGCCAAAAAAGAGATAGATGGGATGGCTCCCGGCGATGAGCTCGAGGTCACGGCCACGGATTCAGGATCGGTCCCCGATTTTCAGGGCTGGGTCCGAACCGCCAAGAACGCTCTGCTGAAGTCCCAGCGGACGGAGACGGACGACAACGGCAAGAGCCTCTACATCCACGTACTCGAGCGCAAGTAGCCAAAGGGTCGCGTCCGGCCGGCAGGACACTGGCCAGCGAATAAGATTCCGCCCAAAGATGCACAACGCCACGACGCTCGATGCCCACGGACTGAAGCCGAACGAGTACGAACGCATCCAAGCGCTGCTCGGGCGCGAGCCCAACCTGGTTGAGCTTGGGATGTTCTCGGTCATGTGGTCCGAGCACTGCTCGTACAAATCCACCCGCATCCATCTGAAAACTCTGCCCACGAAAGGGCCGCGGGTGGCTCAGGGACCGGGCGAGAACGCGGGCGCGCTCGACCTCGGCGACGGCCTCCTTGCCGTCTTCAAGATCGAGTCGCACAACCATCCCTCCTTCATCGAGCCGTATCAAGGTGCGGCCACCGGGGTGGGGGGCATCCTGCGCGACATCTTCACCATGGGCGCGCGTCCGATCGCCCTTCTGAACTCCCTTCGTTTCTCCGACTCGTGGGATCACAAGACTCGCCGCATCATCTCCGGCGTGGTCGCGGGGATCGGCGGCTACGGCAACGCCTTTGGCTGTCCGACCGTGGGCGGCGAGGTTGTCTTCGAGCCCTGCTACTCCGGCAACCCGTTGGTGAATGCGTTCTGTCTTGGCATCACCACCAAGGATCAGCTCTTTCTTGGACGGGCCGAGGGCGTCGGCAACACCGTCTTCTACGTCGGCGCAAAGACGGGCAGAGATGGAATTCATGGCGCGACCATGGCGTCATCCGAGTTTGGCGAAGGCAGTGAAGAGAAGCGGCCGACCGTGCAGGTGGGCGACCCCTTCATGGAGAAGATCCTTCTCGAGTCGTGCCTTGAAGCGATGGCCACGGGCGCCGTGGTCGGCATCCAGGACATGGGGGCCGCGGGACTGACGTGCGCCACCTCCGAAACCGCGGGACGGGCCGGCACCGGTATTGAGTTCGATGTCTCCAGGGTCCCCCAGCGCGAGACCGGCATGAGCGCCTACGAAGTCATGCTGTCCGAGTCGCAGGAGCGAATGCTGCTGGTAGCCAAGAAGGGCCGCGAGGCCGAGATCAAAGCGGTGTTCGAGAAGTGGGACCTTCATGCCGAGGCGGTGGGCGTGGTCACGGCCGATGGTCACGTCAAGGTCTTCAAAGATGGGAAGCTTGAAGCCGACATTCCGGCGAGCGCGCTCACCGACGAAGCTCCGGCCTACGATCGCCCCTGGATCGAACCCAAGAATCCGGCCGAGGACGAGGATCTTTCGAAGATCCCGGTGCCCACCGATCTCGCGACCGTGCTGATCACTCTCCTCGGCTCACCCAACATTGCCAGCAAGCAATGGGTGTATCGGCAATACGACAGCACGGTCCAAACCGGCACGGTCCAGGGCCCCGGCGTCTCGGACGCGGCGGTGCTGCGGATCCATGGCTCGAAGAAGGGCCTCGCCATAGCTCTTGACGGCAACGGCCGGTATGGCTTCCTGAACGCGAAGCAAGGCGCGATGCTTGCGGTCGCTGAGGCTTGCCGTAACGTTGTGGCCACCGGAGCGCTGCCCATCGGTCTCACCAACTGCCTCAACTTTGGCAACCCGGAGAAGCCTGAAGTCATGGGCCAGATCGTGAGGGCGCTTGAAGGCATCGGCGAGGCGAGCCGCGCCCTCGACGCTCCCGTGACCGGTGGCAATGTCTCGCTCTACAACGAGACCGACGGCGAGCCCATTTATCCGACGCCGGTGATCGGCGCGGTGGGGTTGCTGGAAGACGTGACCTTCGCGATCGCGCGCACGTTTGCTCGGGCCGGCGACGAAGTCCTGCTCTTGGGCGAAAGTGACCTCGCGCTCGGCGGAAGCGAATACATGCGGACGGTTCACGGGAGAGTGGCCGGCGCCCTTCCGAAACTCGACCTCATGACGGAGCGAGCCCTCTACGAAGTCGTTCTCGATCTCAATCAGAAACGGATACTGGCGTCCGCGCACGACGTGGCTGATGGTGGGTTGGCGGTGGCGCTCGTGGAGTGCTGCTTCAATTTCGAGAGCGCATCCTTGGGCGGCGACTTCGACCTCGGCGATCTTGGCGGGGGCGACGATTTCGACGACGCGGAGCCCACGCGGACGGACGCCCTCCTCTTCTCCGAGGGTCCCTCACGGATGATCGTGTCGACCCGCGATCCGAAGGCGGTGGAGGCTCGGGCCGCCCGAGGGGGAGTTGCCTGCCGCCGCCTGGGCCGGGTGGGAGGATCTCACCTCACCCTGCGGTCCGGCGGCGTTCAATTGACCCGGCATTCCGTGCCGGAACTTCTGAGTTCGTGGCTTTCGCTCGACCGCAGGCTTTCGGAATAGAGTTCAGCCATGCAAGCCGAGGAAACCCAAGGGGTGGACACCAGGACGGCAGAGGACGGTGGAGTCCTCCGGCACATCGAGGACGATCACTTCAAAGATCAGTGTGGAATCTTCGGGGTGTTTGGCCATCCCGAAGCTTCGAATCTCACCTACCTGGGTCTGTACGCGCTTCAGCATCGCGGCCAGGAATCGGCGGGAATCGTCTCTTCGGATGGCGAGGCGCTCAAGACGGTCCGGGGCATGGGCCTGGTCAGCGAGGTCTTTGATCGCGAGGAGTCGATATCGTCGCTCACCGGCCCCTACGCCATCGGCCATGTGCGCTACTCAACCACCGGCGAGAGTGCTGAAAGAAACGTTCAACCCATTCTCATCGGCTGCCAACGAGGCGAGATCGCGGTCGCGCACAACGGCAACATTGTGAATGCGGACGTCCTGCGCGGACAGCTCGAGGCTGCCGGCTCCATCTTCCAATCGAGTTCCGACACCGAAGTTCTGCTGCATCTGTACGCACGAGCGAGGATTGGCCCGGTCGAGGACGCGGTCGCCTCCAGCCTGCTGAAGGTTCGCGGCGCCTATTCCATTTTGTTCCTGACCCAGGATTCGCTGATCGCCGCCCGCGATCCGATGGGCATCCGGCCGCTGGCTCTCGGCAGGCTGGGCGACGCCTACGTTCTCTCGTCGGAGACCTGCGCCTTCGACCTGATCGAGGCCGAGTATGTCCGCGATGTGGCCCCCGGCGAAGTGGTGGTGATCGACCAGGATGGACTCCGCTCGTTCTTCCCGTTTCCGAAGGACCTGGCCCGCCATTGCGTTTTCGAGCACGTCTACTTCGCCCGACCAGATTCCAGAGTTTTTGGCCGCAGCGTTCTGGGCTCACGCCTGGAAATGGGTCGCCGACTGGCCCGCGAGTCTTCCGTGCCCGCCGACATCGTGGTTCCCGTTCCCGACAGCGGGATCGGAGCGGCCCTCGGCTACGCGGAGGAGAGCGGCCTGCCTTATGTGATGGGGCTGGTCCGCAATCACTACATCGGCCGTACCTTTATCGAACCCAAGCAGAAGGTCCGCAGCTTTGGAGTTCGGATCAAGCTCAACCCGGTGCGTGAAGTTCTCGAGGGCAAGCGGGTGATTCTGATTGACGACTCCATTGTTCGAGGCACCACATCCCGAAAGATCGTGGACCTCATTCGGTCGGCCGGGGCCAGCGAGGTTCACCTCCGGATTTCATCTCCGCCGACCACCCACCCTTGCCACTACGGGATCGATACGCCCCGGCGGAGCGAGTTGATCGCCTCCTCGCAAAGCGTCGAACAAATTCGGACGAACGTGGGAGCCGATTCATTGTCATACCTGTCCCAGGGCGGTCTCACCGCCTCCGTTGGCGATTCCCACGGAACCCGCCACTGCACGGCCTGCTTTACCGGAAAGTACGCCATCCCCGTCCGCGAAGAAGAGGCGATCGAGCTCTTCCCCTTGGCCGCCCGCGGCTGAGCGCCCCGTTCAGGGCGTCCGTCGCCAGACTTTCTCGGCCAAGAATTCCATGGCCCGCTCCGCCGCCCAGAACCGGCCCGGAGCGGTGGTTTTGGCCGAGAAACCTACGTGGCCTCCGGTCGGATGGATTTCTTGCGCCACCAGGCCGGAAGACGGCAAATCGAACCGTCGCACACTGTCCGCCGGGATCATGGGATCGTCCTCGGCCGAGACGATCAGCGTGGGCCGGTCGATATGACGGACCCAGGGCCCGGAGCTCGACTGCGCATAGTAATCGTCCGCGCAGTCAAAACCGCCGTAAGGGGCCGTGATCCTCTCGTCGAATTCGCGCACCGTGGCCACCCCGACCTGTCGCCCGGGCTCGTACCAGCCATCACTCCGCTCCTGGATCCGAGCATAAGTGTCTTTGAGCTTTTCGAGAAAATAGGATACATAGAAGCGATTCTGGCGGGCGTGCAGAGCCTCGCTGCACTTCAGCAGGTCGAGCGGCGGCGAGATCGCGATCCCGCCTTTTACCTCCGGGGGGAGCGACGATCGGGACCGGCTGAGGGCCAGCAGGACGTGGTTGGCGCCGAGCGAGGCTCCAAAGAGGGCCACGCGCGGGACGTCAGTTGCCACCCGGCAGGCCACTGCCACCAGGTCGCCTTCGAGCCCGGCGTGATAGAGCCGGGGACAGATCTCGAAAGACGCGCCAGCCCCCCGCATGTTCATCCGGATGACGTGGTACCCGGCGGCGTAGGCGTGTTGGCCCATCGCCACCATGTAGCTCGATTGATCGAAACCGCCCATGCCGTGGAGGAGAACCAGCGCCCCAGAGGCCGCGCGGTGGCCCGGTTGCCAGGTGGCCCGCGCAAGCACGCGAATGCCCGGTTCCGACTCGACCACGAGGTCTTCGGTGGGCAGCGCCCAGTTCAGTCTTCGCCGATGGTAGAAGCCAAGCAGGGTCTGGACATGGCCGCCGGAAGCGAACCAGGGGGGCCTGAAGGGTGTCGTCATGGTCGATCGCCCAGGCTGGTCAGGCGCGGGCTCGCTCACACCGTCAATACGATCTTTCCGAAGTGTTCGGACGCCTCCATCATGCGGTGCGCATCAGCCGCTCGCTCCAGGGGCACGGTAGCGTGCACGAGGGTTTTGAGTCGCCCGCCGAAAAAATGGGAAGCGGCCGCGAGCAGGTCAGCCCGGCTGCCCATGTATGAGCCCATGAGATTGAGGTGCTTCGCGAAAAGGAAACGAAGGTCGGTCGAGCCCGTGGGGCCGGACGTCGCGCCGCAGGTGACCAGCCGCCCTCGGTGAGAGAGAGACTGAATCGACCGCTCCCAGGTCTTCTCGCCGGTATGCTCGATCACCACCTCGGCCCCCTTCTTCGACGTGAATGTCTTCACTTGGGCCACCACATCTCCTTTGTAGTGGTCCACCACCACATCGGCTCCGAGTCGGCGAGCGAGTTCGAGTTTCTCCTCGCCTCCCGCGGTCGCGATGACGCGCGCACCCATCAGTTTCGCAATCTGGATGGCGGCCATCCCCACCCCGCTCCCGGCCGCCCAGACCAGCACGTCTTCGCCCATCTTCACCTGCGCCCGAACCACCAGCATCCGCCAGGCGGTGAGGAAGACGAGAGGGAAAGCGGCGGCGTTTTCAAACGAGATCGACTCTGGAATGGGAATGAGATTGGCCAAAGGAGCGGCCACGTACTCGGCATAGCCTCCGGCTCGCCCATGTCCCAGGACCTGGTAGCGACGGCAGGCGAAATCGTCGCCGGAAAGGCACGGAGCGCAGCGCCCGCATGAGGTCCCAGGCTGCAGCATCACGCGCTGACCGACCGCGAGTCCGGTGGTGTCGGCGCCCGAGGGCAACGACTCGATGACCCCGGCGATGTCGCTGCCCAGCACATGAGGCAGCGGCGGCGTGTACCCGGCGCGTCCGCTTCTGGTCCACAGGTCGAGATGGTTGAGGGCGCAAGCCCGAACCCGGACCAGAGCTTCGCTCGGGCCGGGCTTCGGGGGGTCGATGTCGGCGAGCTCCAGGACTTCCGGGCTGCCTTGGGTTCTGATCAGTGCCGCTTGCATACAGTCCTCGGGATGACGTCTTGGTAACCTGCGGTCTTGCGTCCGAACGAGGCCCGAATCGACACGCGATGATACAAGCCTTCAGAGTCACGAAACGGTACGACGCGCATGGCATCGCCCTGCGCGACGTGTCGCTGCATGTTTCCAAAGGCGAGTTTTGTTTCCTGACCGGACCATCCGGCGCGGGCAAGACCACCCTGCTGCGTCTCATCCTTAGGGAAGAGCTGCCCACCGAAGGTCAGATCCTGGTCGGCGGTCGCAACGTCTCGGTCCTGCCCAAGCACAAGATTCCCGAGTTCCGGCGGACCCTCGGTGTGGTCTTTCAGGACTTCAAGCTTCTGAAGCTCAAGACGATCCTCGAGAACGTGGGCTTCGTGCTCCGCGTTCTGGGCGTGCCCGAAGAGGAGCGGAGGCGTCGCGCCTTCCTGGCCCTGCGCTCCGTCGGCCTCGAGGACAAGCTCGACGCGTTCCCCCTCCAGCTCTCGGGCGGCGAGCAGCAGAGGGTGGCCATTGCCCGGGCGCTGATCAACGAGCCCGAACTGGTTCTGGCCGACGAACCGACCGGGAACCTCGATCCCGACCGGGCCGAAGAAGTCATGGCTCTCTTTGAGGAGATGTGCGCCACCAAGGGCACGACCGTGTTGGTCGCGACTCACGACCGCGAGATGATCGAGCGAATGAAGAAACGGGTCATCACCCTCATCAAGGGTCAGGTCGCGGAAATCTCCGGCTAGGGTCGAGCCGGCGCCAGTTTTGGGGTCACGTTTTGAGCGGCGACCATGGCCTGCACCCGGGCGATCACCGCGTCCAGGGCGACGTTGTTCTGGGCCCCCTCGGGAATGATGAGGTCGGCGTAGCGCTTGGAGGGCTCGACGAATTCAAGGTGCATCAGCCGGACGCTCTCAAGATATTGCTTCTCGACCGAGTCGTAGGTCCGGCCCCGTTCCTTGAGATCGCGTCGCAGTCGCCGCAGAATCCGCACGTCTGCGTCCGTGTCGATGAAGAGCTTGATGTCCATGATGCGGCGCAGGGATTCCTCAGCGAGCACCAGGATGCCTTCGAGCACAATCACCAGGCGCGGCCGCAAGGCGTCGGGAAGAACGACGCGCGCATGGGTGGCGTAATCGTAAGTGAGATGCGGCACTGGCCGGGACATCTTCAGCTCTCGCAGATCCTGCTCGAGCAGACTGGTGTCGAAGGCGTGAGGGTGGTCGTAGTTCCATCCCGCGCGCTCTTCCGCGTTGAGCGAGCTGTTGTCCCGGTAGTAAGAGTCTTGCGGGATGAGAAGGCACTTCTCCTCGCCGATTGATTCCACCAGCTTGCGGGCGAAGGATGTCTTGCCGGATCCGGTGCCCCCGGCCACGCCGATAAGTATTGCCATAGGTGTCTGACCGCTATTATGACGCCGCCATGTCCAAGGCGGTTCGGTACGCGTTCGAGGAGGCTCTGTCCGGGCTTTTGCGGCGTCGCGTGCTGACCGTCGTGTCCATCGCGACCATCGGAGCTTCGCTCGGCGTCTTCGGCCTGTTCTTTTCCATCGCGCGCGCGGGCGGGTCGCTCGTCGATTCTCTGGCCAGCAAGGTGCAGGTGGTGGTCTATCTCTCCCCGGACCTGAAAGCGGCCGGGCGGGCCAAGCTGGTGGCGGCGATCAAGGCTCAACCGGCAGTGAAGGGAGTTGAAGAACGAACGGCCGACGAGGCCCTCACCCGGTTCAAGGGACTCTTTCCTGATTTGGCCGCTCTTCCCGAGGAAATTGGCGACACCCCGTTTCCCCCCTCCATTGAGGTCTCCTTGAGACCCGAGCTCGCCAAGGCCGCGATCGTGGCCAACCTGATTGAAAGCTGGCGCAAGGCCGAGGGTGTCGATGACGTCCACTACGATGCCATTCTGGTCAACCGACTCTCGGCCTTCGTGGGCCTGGTGAGGGGGCTGGCGCTGGTGCTCGGAATGGTCCTGGCCGTGGCTTCCGGTTTTACCATCGCGAACGTGATCCGGCTCTCGGTCTATTCGCGCGAGGATGAAATCGAAATCATGCGGCTGGTCGGCGCCTCCAAGGGATTCATCCGTGGCCCGTTTCTCGTCGAAGGCTCCGTCTCAGGGGCTTTGGGCGGGATTCTGGCCAGCGCACTTCTGGCCCTGGTCCTCGGGAGGGTGGTCGAGGCCATGCGAACCGCAAACCTGGGCGCCAGCCTGGCTCCGACTCTGGGAGCCATGGATGTGACCGCTTTGGTGGCGATGGGGGCCGGCGTGGGATTTTTGGGAAGCTTCGTTAGTCTTGGGAAGTTGAGGGATTGAGCGGTGGGCCGACCCGCCGGGTCACCAGGGGTCGCTCGATCCAGGGCGGGCTTACCGCGATAGGCGCTCTCGCACTATCCTTAACGGGCGCAGAGTTTCGGTGGCCGCCACGGCGGTCGACGGTCGCGAGTGAGCCCTACGCCCGCCCCGTTCAGTCTGCGCAAGGCTTGTGGTCCTCTTTCAAGGAGTGAGACGTTGAATTCCGTTTCCGCCAAATCCGTCGTTCGTGAGTATCTGGAGATGCTGGTGGGGGCGGTCATTCTCGCCTTGTTCGTTCGCGCTTTCATCTTTCAAGCCTTCAAGATCCCGACGGGCTCCATGGAACCCAACCTTCTGATCGGTGACCATCTGCTCGTCGATAAGATGATCTTTTCGCCGTCGATCAGCTTGCTTGAGGACTTCATTCTGGCCAAACGGCCGATTCGCCGCGGCGATGTTCTCGTCTTCAAGTTTCCAGAGGATCCCTCTCGCGACTTCATCAAGAGAGTGATCGGGCTGCCCGGAGAAACCCTCGAGATTCAGGACAAGCAGGTCCTCATCAACGGCCAGCCGCTCACCGAGACCGACTACGCTCATTTCCTGGAACCGCCCCTGAAGCGAACCGATCCCGACTATGGGCTATACGGAGAGGACATTCGCGACAATTTCGGTCCCAAGAGGATCCCCGATGGGCAGTTGATGATGATGGGCGACAACCGGGACAACAGCCGGGACAGCCGATTCTGGGGCACCCTTCCGGTTTCTCAGGTCAAGGGCCGCGCCGTCGTTGTGTACTGGTCGTACGAAGCCTCTCGCGAGGAGTATCAGCGAGGCGCCTCTTTCCAGTGGGTGAAGGACACTCTCTCGGCCTTTGGAAGAACCCGCTGGTCGCGGTTCTTTCATGTGATCAGGTAGTCTGTCGACGTGTTTCTCAAAGGAGTTCCGATGAAAGCGAGCTTTCATTTCAATTCGAACGAGCGAGGTGAAGGTCAGGTCGGCAGCGTCGTCATGCTGATCGTCCTCATCGCCCTGGCCGTGGTCGCGGTCAACGTGGGCCCGATCTGGTGGGCCAACTACCAGTTCGAGGACAGGCTCACAGAAATCGCCGGAAAATTTCCTCCCAACAAGAACGGTGATGTGAGTGCGAAAGAGGCGATCTTCAAGGCCGTCGAAGACTCTGGGCTGCGTCCCTACCTGGATCCTGAAACCTGCGAGGTGACCTCCCAGGGGGGCCTCGGTGGCCTGCGGACGGTCACCTGCACGTACGACCGGGAATACAAGATCTTTGGTTCCAAAAAGAAGAAGACCTTCGTGGTCACGATATCGCGGCCCATGTTCTAGGAGAGCCCCTCTTGACTCACGGGCGCGAGTCCGTATGATTCGCGCCTTCGAAGTTGCCTTCGACCCGCTCCGCCCGCGCGCGCACGCGAGGCGTCGGCGGGTCGTTTCATTTATCCATCCTTTAGACGAGGTCATAAGACACCGGAATTGGTCGCCGCTATCAGGAAGGCCGTGAAGGCGGGTATTTTCGGGGGGTCCGGCTATTCGGGCCGGGAACTTTCGCGCTGGCTTTCCCACCACCCCTCGGTGACGGTGGAGTTTTCGACCGGATCCGCCAAACCTCATATTCCGCACGAAGAAGGCGTTTCGCGGCCCGCGGATGTCTACTTCCTCTGTCTTCCCCATGGAACGTCCGCGGTCTATGTGGAGAAGGTGAGGGCCCTTCATCCAGACGCCCTGGTGATCGACCTTTCCGGCGACTTGAGGCTGAAGACGCCCGAGAGCTACCAACTCTGGTACGGGCAGGAGCACAGCGCGCCGGGCCTGCTCAAGGATGCGGTCTTCGGGCTCACCGAGGTCTTTCGGTCCGAACTTCGGGGAGCGAGGCTCATTTCGAACCCGGGTTGCTACGCCACTTCGGTCATGCTGCCCCTGCTTCCCCTCATCCAGGGGAGATGGGTGGAACCCGATGACATCATCGCGGATGCGAAGAGCGGGGCCTCGGGCGCCGGACGTTCGCCGCGCGAGGATCTTCTCTTTTGCGAGGTGGAGGGGAATCTTTCGATTTACTCTCCCGGCCGGAAGCATCGTCACATTGGAGAGATCGAAGAGACCATCGAGCGCGAAACCGGCATCCGGCCGACCGTCACCTTCGTGCCCTACCTTCTGCCCGTCGAACGCGGCATTCTGTCGGCGATTTACGTTCGGACCGCCCACTCGGTGGACGAGTTGCGCAACGCGCTCTCCACCTATTACGCGGGCTCGCCTTTTGTGCGGTTGGTCGAACGGGCGCCACGGCTCAAAGACGTAACCCACACCAATCTCTGCCTTATGTCGATTCATGAAGGAGCGCCCGGCCGGGCGATCGTCGTATCGGCCCTCGACAATCTGGTGAAAGGCGCGGCCGGACAAGCGATTCAGAACATGAACGTGGCCCTCGGTTTCGAAGAGACGGAGGGTCTTGTTTGATGTCCCGGCCGCGGCGGGTGTACAAGGTTGGCGGGCCAGCTCTTGAGGACCCTCGACTCCTGGCTCCGCTGGCCAGGGAGATCAGAGAATTCGCCGGCGATGCCGCCCTGGTGCACGGCGGCGGCCGGCAGGTTGAGCGAATGCTCAAGCAACTCGGGATCGAATCAAAGTTCATCGAGGGACGCCGCGAGACCTCACCCTCCGCCATGGAAATCGTCGAGATGGTCCTGTC
>JAENWE010000283.1 GCA_016650185.1 Vicinamibacteria bacterium
CTGACCCGGGTCAGATCGAGGGGTTTCGCCTTCACCGTAGTCGCGCTTCGAGCAGCTCGCACAGGATGTGATTCATCAGGTGATGAACTTCCTGGATTCTCGGGGTGTCCTTGGAGGGCGCCGCGAAGTTGTGATCGACGAGGCCGGCAAGCTTGCCGCCATCCTGTCCGGTCATCCCTACTGTGAGGAGTCCCCGGGATGCCGCCACCCGCATGGCCGCCAGAACGTTCGGTGAGTTGCCGGAGGTGCTGATGCCCACCGCGACGTCGTCCGGCCGGGCATGAGCCTCCACCTGCCGCTTGAAAACGTGCTCGTACCCATAGTCGTTGCCCACCGCGGTCATGATCGAAGTGTCGGTGGTGAGGGCGAGGGCGGGAATGGGGGGGCCTTCCTTGGTGAAGCGACCCACCAGTTCTCCCGCGAAATGCTGCGCGTCCGCAGCCGAGCCGCCATTGCCGAAGACCAGGACTTTCCCGCCTTTTCGTACCCGTTCGGCGATGAGGTTGGCAAGAGCCACCAGGTTCTCGGCCTGCTCATCGAAGAATCGTTTCTTGACCGCGAGGCTTTCCGCAACCACGGTATCGATGCGTTGTTTGGACATGAGACCGATTATCGCTCGGCGGGGTGGATCAGACCCGCGGGTGGACCGAAACGACTGACGGCCGGCCTCCCCCCAAAGGGAGAGACCGGCCGTCGTGGCCGCGACCGTTTAGAACGAAACGCGCGCGCCGATACGGACGATGCGCGGAGACAGCAGGTCGTCCACCCGGCGGAAGTTCGCCGAGGTGGCTTGCCGGAAGACGCCCAGGACAACGCCGCTGTTGAAGACGTTGAAGAGCTCGACCGACGGCGTTACCGTGACCCGGCCCAGCCTGGCGTTGCGGGCCAGGCGGAGGTCGAGGTTCTTGAGCGCGGCGTAGCGCTCCGAATCGACCGCGCCCGTGGTCAGCGCGTTCAGCGTTCCGTCGGACCCAGCACCCACCCGAAGGATCACGGGCAGTATGCCGCCCTGGCGGCCAAAGAACGACGCCGAGAGGTCGAAGCTGGCCGGAAGGGTGACGCCCGCCGAGGCGAAGATCTGCCACTTGAACGACGAGTAGAACGCAGCCTTGCCGGAACCGCCGCCCAAAACCGAAACCTGCCCGCCGTCCTCAAGACCAGCGATGTCCTGACGAGTCGGATTTCCCGAACCTGCGTTGTTGGGATTGCCGCTCACCGGAGTTCCATCAAACTGGTCCGTCCAGTCGTTGAGCGAAAGAGCGACGCGCGCGCGCCACTTGTTCGCCATGCGCTTGTTGAGCGTCACTTCGAGGCCCTTGAACACGGTCGAATACCCGTCCTGGTTGGTGCGATAGCGGCCGAATCCGCCGGCCGCCACCAACGCCGGATTCGCCGAATAGGTCTGAGCGGTGTAGGTCCGGCCGTCGATGGTGCGAGTCACGGGAGCGTTCGCGGTGTAGTCCGAGGGGCCGATGATCGCGCAGTTGACTCCGGTCGGACAGGGTGCGGCCAGGCGAGGCGTGTACTGCGAGTCCGTGCTCTTGCGATAGGTCAGGGCAGCGCCCACCGCGAGGTCGCTCGCCAGCTCCCGGTCCACCCCAAGGACGAATTCGTTGTCCTTCTTCGACTTCAGATCCTTGTCGATCTGGTTCGGGGTGGAACCAACCGCGCCCGGGTTGTTCGGATCCACATTCGAAGCGCCGATGAAGTTGGGGAAGAGAACCTCGCCCGGCTGCACGAAGCGGTCGCCATTGAGGTCATCCCAACCGTAGGCAAGATAGCTCGCCGCAACCGGATTCTTCCCGGTTGAACCGGCCACATTGCCGTACGAGAGCTGTTCGGCATATCGCGCGAAGGAGGCGCGCAGGACGGTCTTGCGGGACTCGTCGAGCGCATAGCTCATTCCCACCCGGGGCGAGATGTCGGACCAGGCGATGTTGTCCTCGGTGGAACCGGAGAACTTGAGAGCGGGAAGCAGGTTCGCGAACGACTTGTTTCCCGCCGCCTCCGAGCCGAGGTTCCTGGCCGTTTGACGGTCGAAACGCGCGCCCGCGTTCACGGTGAGTCGATTCTTCGTGAAGACATCACCCAGATAGACCGAGCTGTACTTGCCGCCGTACTCCACTACGCCATCACGGTAGATGCGGGCAATGTTGCCTCCGCCGCCCGTGCCCGGGCCTGCGTAAGCCTGACCGACCAGGCCGTTGCCATTGTATGTGGTGGACGAATTCGTGGTCACGTCGCGGTAGGAGAAGCCGAACTTGAGTTCGTGGTTCCCGCCCATGCCCGCCCGGAAGTAGCTGCCATCCACGTTGGCGGTCTTTTGCGGGCGCACGGAGAGGAAATCGACATAGGTTCCGATCGCGGTTCCGGCCACGTCGTCATACGTGTAGCTCTTGGTCTTGTCGCCACGCGCCACCAGGCCAAAGCCGGTGTCGTAGTAAGCGGCCTTCGCCGACATGAAGAAGCTGGGCGAGAACGTGTGGTTGATCTCGAGCTTGGAGAGACCGCCGGGCAGACCGCCGTCGGTAAAGGCGTTGTCCTGGTTCCACAGGATGCCGTCCTCTTCAACCCGGCCGGTCCCCGGACTGCGGCCGAGCTTCTGCTTGCTGCCCAGGAAGTAGAAGGCCGAGACCATGGTGTTCGAAGACGCCTGCCAGTTCAGCTTGAAGTTGTAGGAAGGGAGCAAGGTGTCGTCGGGGCTGCCGGAAAGGCCGCACAGTTTGATGTCCTGTTTGCCGTAGGTTCCATAGAACCAGAGCTTGTCCTTGATGACGGGACCCCCGAGGTCAAAGCCATAGTCCTTGATGGAGTCGATGTAGTTGGCCTTGTCCCGCTCGCCGGCGCCGGGATCGCAGTGACCCACGCCGCCCTTCAGGCGATTCGCGTTGCCGATCAGGATCTGGCTCTTGTTGCCGGCGATGTTGCTGGACTCCCACTTCTCATCCGTGGCCAGGAACCGGCCGCCGCCATGAAAGGCGTTGGTGCCGCGCTTGGTCACGAGGTTCATGCCGAAACCGCCAGTCTGCATCGTGAGGTCTCCGCCGCCGGTGGTGACGTTGATTTCCTGGAACGCGTCGAAGTCGAAGTAGGTGGGCGAGGCGCCGGTGGCGGACATGTCGGTCACCACCAGACCGTCCAGAGACCAGACGCGATCCGCGGCGGCCGAGCCTTTTCCGGCCACCGAAGCCTGCTGGCCATTCTCGTTGCCGGCGATGTTCACCCGGTCGATGAGCGCGCCCGGGACCTGGTTCATGATGCCCCAGGGGTCGCGGGAGTTCGGGGTGTCTTTCAGGTCGGAGAAGTTGAGCGTGGTGCTGGTGCCGCGCTTCTTGATATCGACCAGAGGCGCTTCGCCGGAAACCTCGACCGTGTCGGTCAGGCCACCCACGGCAAGGCTGACCGTCACCTGCGCGCTGGAACCCGTGACCACTGTGACCTTGCGCGACGCCGTACCAAATCCCTGGAGGGAGATGCTGACTTTGTAGTCGCCATAGTCCATGTTGAGGAATCGGAACGAGCCATCCGATCCGGTGACGGTGGAGCGGGTGCCCGCCTCACCCGAGATGGATACGGTGGCCCCGGGCAAGACGGCGCCGGAGGTGTCCGTCACGTTTCCGAACACGTTGCCGGTCGCCGTTTGAGCAAAGGCTCCGGCGGTGGCCAGCAGAAGGCTGGTCAGCATCAGTAGTCGCTTCTTCATTGTTCTTGTTCCTCTCGCGGGGGTTTAGGCGCCTCGTTCATGAGGCTTGGTCGGGTCGCTTTGAAGACGCGCGCGCACCCCACGCGGCGCGCGCTTTCCAAAGCGCTGGTTGAAGAGCCCGAACCGTTTCAGCTTTTCCTGAAACGTGGTCGGAAGAACGCCGAGCGCATCTGCGGCGCGTTTCTGATTGCCCCCGGCCGCAAAAAGGACGGTGGCAATCAAGTCACGCTCGAAGTTCGCCAGGATGTCCCGTAGAACCAGACGATCTCCGCCCGTCGGTTCGGAACCCGAATTCGAGGCGATTGGAGATGGATCCGTGAGATCACTCAGCATGCCGGACAGGATCGGCGATGCCCACTCCCAAGACAATGGATTCGTCGTTCATTGCGGATGAATCTCGACGATGGACGCGGTCGAAAGAAGACTCGGATTGCAGGCACGTCCCTTGCTGACAAACGGATGAAATGAGAATGGTTCTATGGGTTGAACATTTGGAGGCGATTCGGCCATCGATTGAGGCCGCGTTCAAATGTGCCGTGAAATTCCTCTGCACGACGGCGAGGCTGCCCAGGCTGAGAGGACGCGAGGTCATGAAGGCCCGATCGCTCTTTGCCCGCTCGGCCCTCACGTTCTCCGGCGGGAAGGGCGGTCATGGGTGAGATGGCATGGCGGGTCCAACGCGTTGGAGTTCAAAACAAGATTTCCGCTCCGATGATGGCCACGGTCAGACCGAAGCCGCAGATCTTCAGGTTCGGTATTTTTGAACTCGACGTCACAACCGGTGAACTTCGTCGAGACGGACGGCTGATTCACCTTCGACACCAGCCGGCGCAAGTGCTCCGACTTCTGCTTGAACGAGCGGGCACACTCGTGACCCGCACCGAGATCACCGGCGCCTTGTGGCCGGACGACCTCGATGTCGATGTCGAGCAGGGTCTCAATCACTGCATGAAGGAGATTCGCGCGGCTCTCGGGGACCGGTCAGAGTCGCCCCGCTTCGTCCAGACCCTGCCTCGACGTGGCTACCGCTTCCTCGGCGAGGTTCACGACTACCGGCCCCAGTGTCGCGAAGAGTCCCTGGCCAAGGAAGCAGCCGAAGAGAGAGCGCCGGTAGCGCCGAGGCCGGAAAGCCTGGCGGCGGCGGACGATCCCTCGGGCCATCCAGAGGTGAGGGTAAGGGTCAAGGTGCTGATCACCCGACCGGACGACGACGCGGTGCTTTGGAGCGAGACCTACGAGAGGCGAGCGAGCGACGTGAACCGAATCGAGGGGGATCTCACCTCCGGAATCAGGTCCGGTATTCAGGTGGTCCTGGCCGCAGCGAACGACAGCGCGGCCAAGGACCACGACCTCGAGACCAACGCGCCGCGTCGCGACCCGCGCTTCGAGTAGAGCGTCCGGCTACCAGCCGACGGCGACGCCCCGGTTCTGTTCGTCCAGCCATTTCTGAAGAGGCGCGAAGTAGTCAAGGATGGCGGTGGCATCCATTTGAGGCGAGCCGGTAAGCGCCTCCATGGCGTCAGGCCACGGCTTCGAGACACCCATGGCCAGCATGGATGCGAGCTTCGCGCCCGCC
>JAENWE010000284.1 GCA_016650185.1 Vicinamibacteria bacterium
AGAAGATCATCGAAACCCGGAGAAGAGCGGAGTTCATCACCCCGATTCCCACGCCCAGGAAGCGCAAGGGAACGAAGAAGCAGGAGGCGATCGTTTTCGACGAGGGGAAGGGCCTCTCGACGAAGGAGCAGCAGTACGACCCCACGGGATTCATCAACCTGCTGCGCAGCCAGGTGGACAACTGGCGTCGCCTTCCGAACCCCAATGATTGGCAGGTCACGCCCGAGACCCAGCGTCTGCTCCAGCACTGGCGTCATCACCCGTTCAACGACCTGCGACCGTTCTTCTGCCAGATCGAGGCGGTGGAAACGGAGATCTGGCTCACCGAAGTGGCGCCGCACGTGGGCAAGAACGGCAAGGCAATTCTCGATCACCTCGCCGATGCGAGCGCCGCCGCGAACCCTCAGCTCCTGCGCGTGGCCCTGAAGCTCGCGACTGGCGCCGGGAAGACCACGGTGATGGCGATGATCATCGCGTGGCAGGCGGTGAACGCGGCACGCAGCCGGCAGAGCAAGACTTTCACCCGGGGCTTTCTGATCGTGACCCCGGGGCTGACGATCAAAGACCGTCTCCGCGTCCTTCAACCGCACGACCCCGACAGCTACTACGCCAGCCGCGAGCTGGTCCCCGCGGACATGCTGGACGACGTCAAGAAGGCGAAGATCGTCATCACGAACTACCACGCCTTCCTGCGGCGGGAACGCCTCGCCCTGTCGAAAGGCGGCCGGTTGCTGCTCCAGGGTAAGCGGGGCGAGAGCCTTGACACCCTCGAATCCGAAGGCCAGATGCTCCAGCGCGTGATGCCCGAGCTGATGGGGATGAAGAACATCGTGGTCCTGAACGACGAAGCGCATCATTGCTATCGCGAGAAACCCCAGGTCGACGATGCCGTGGCGGATCTGAAGGGCGACGAAAAGAAGGAGGCCCAGAAGAACACCGAGGCGGCCCGGGTGTGGATTTCCGGCCTTGAAGCGGTCCAGCGCACGCTCGGGGTCACGAAGGTGATCGACCTCTCGGCCACACCGTTTTTCCTCAGCGGGTCGGGCTACGCCGAGGGGACGCTCTTTCCCTGGACGATGAGCGACTTCTCACTGATGGACGCGATCGAGTGCGGCATCGTGAAGCTGCCGCGGGTTCCGGTCGCGGACAACCTTCCCGGTTCTCAGCCCGGCGACCTGCCGATGTTCCGCAACCTCTGGGAACACATCCGGGCCAAGATGCCGAAGAAGGGCCGATCCAAGGGCGGTGACCTCGACCCGCTCAGCCTCCCGCCCCAGCTCCAGACGGCGCTCCAGGCCCTGTACGGTCACTACGAGAAAACCTACGAGCTTTGGCGGAAGGCCGGAATCCGCGTGCCGCCGTGTTTCATCGTGGTCTGCCAGAACACGGCGATCTCGAAGCTGGTCTACGACTTCATTTCGGGCTTCGATCGCAAGAACGACGACGGCACTGCCAAGCCCGTGGCTGGACGTCTGGCGCTGTTCCGCAACGCCGACGAGAACGGCACACCCTACGCCCGCCCGAACACACTCCTGATTGACAGCGAGCAGCTCGAATCCGGCGAATCCCTTGACGACAACTTCCGCGCGATGGCGAAAGACGAAATCGATCGCTTCCGCCGCGAGATCATCGAGCGCACTGGCGACCCGCGACAGGCCGAGAACCTGACCGACCAGGATCTCCTCCGCGAAGTCATGAACACCGTTGGCAAGCCTGATCAACTCGGCGAGCAGGTCCGCTGCGTGGTGTCGGTCTCGATGCTCACGGAAGGATGGGACGCGAACACCGTGACCCATGTCCTCGGCGTCCGCGCCTTCGGCACGCAGCTTCTTTGCGAGCAGGTGATCGGCCGCGCCTTGCGACGCCAGTCGTACGACCTGAACGAGGACGGCGAGAACGCGGGCCTGTTCAACGTGGAATACGCGGACATCCTCGGCATTCCGTTCGACTTCACGGCGAAGCCGGTGGTGGCACCCCCGCAGCCGCCCCGCGAAACGATCCAGGTCAAGGCGATGCGGCCGGAGCGCGACGCGCTGGAGATCCGTTTCCCCCGCGTGGCCGGCTATCGCGTGCAGCTGCCAAACGAACGCCTGACCGCCACGTTCAACGAAGACTCAGTCCTCGAACTGACGCCGGACCTGGTGGGAGCGACGGAGACACAACAGTCGGGGATCATCGGTGAGCGAGTGGACCTGAACCTCGTTCATACCAAAGACGTCCGGCCGTCGCAGGTGCTCTACGAACTGACGTCGCACCTCGTCCTGCAGAGGTGGCGGGACCCGGGCGAGGAGCCGAGGCTGAACCTGTTCGGGCAACTGAAGCGCATCGCCCGGCAGTGGCTCGACGGGTACCTCGTCTGCAAAGGCGGCACGTACCCGGCCCAGCTTCGCTACAAGATGCTGGCGGACATGGCGTGCGAGCGGATCATCGCGGGAATCAACCGGGCCCACATCGGGGCGAGCCCGATCACGGCGGTGCTCGACCCCTACAACCCGCTCGGCTCGACCGCGCACGTGAAGTTCACGACCTCGAAGACGGACCGGTGGGAGGCGGACTCCGAGCGGTGCCAGATCAACTGGGTGATTCTGGACAGCGACTGGGAGGGCGAGTTCTGCCGAGTCGCGGAAAAGCACCCGAAGGTTCGCCGCTACGTGAAGAACCACAACCTCGGTCTGGAGGTGCCGTATCGCTGGGGCTCGGAGACACGGCGCTACTTCCCCGACTTCATCGTCCTGATCGAAGACGGACACGGCGAAGACGACCTGCTGCACCTGGTGGTGGAGATCAAGGGCTATCGGAAGGAAGACGCGAAGGAGAAGAAGGCCACGATGGAGACGATGTGGGTCCCCGGCGTGAACCATCACAAGCGCTTCGGCCGCTGGGCCTTCGCCGAGTTCACGGACGTCTACATGATCGCGTCCGACTTCAAAGCCAAGGTGGAGAGCGAGTTCGACAAGATGGTCGCCGCCGCGGCAAAGGCGGGCGCGTGAGGATCGACGTGCCAGCGAAGGCCGGCGACCATATTGCTGACGTCAGCAATATGGTCCCCAACTGCCCCCAACCCCTGATATCAGGGAGCTTTCCTTGGGGGGAAATCAAATGAAAAGCGAAGTGGTTCGCGCCTTGACGACGACCTTCGAGGGGCACGCCCAACAAACGGACCTCGGTGTCGAATACTGGCTGGCTCGCGATCTCCAGTATCTCCTCGGCTACACGCAATGGAGGAACTTTCTCGCCACCGTCGAGAAGGCCAAGACTGCGTGTGAGATCTCGGGCCATCCGGTCGCAGACCATTTTGCTGACGTCAGCAAAATGGTCGACCTGGGCTCTGGAAGCCAGCGAGCGGTCGATGACGTGATGCTCACCCGCTACGCCTGCTATCTGGTCGCGCAGAACGGTGACCCCAAGAAGGAAGAGATCGCCTTCGCTCAGACCTATTTCGCTCTTCAGACTCGCAAGGCCGAGTTGATCGAACAACGGCTGCTGGAAACTGAGCGTGTCGCCGCCAGGCGGAAGCTCACGCAAACGGAGAAGGAGCTGTCCTCGCTTATCTACGAGCGAACGGGTGGCAATCAGGACTTTGCCTTCATCCGAAGCCGCGGCGACCACGCCCTTTTCGGGAAGTCCACCCAGGCCATGAAGGCCCAGTGGAAAGTGCCCGATACCCGACCGCTAGCCGACTTCGCACCGACCATCATCCTGAAGGCGAAGGACTTCGCCACCGAGATCACGATCTTCAACACGCAGCAGCACGGCCTGGCGACGGAGAAGGCCATCTCCGGTGAGCACATTACGAACAACGAGGCAGTGCGCAAGACGCTGCTCGGTCGCGGCATTCGCCCGGAGAAGCTCCCGGCGGAGGAAGACGTCAAGAAGCTGGAGCGACGACTGCTGGCCGAGCAGAAGAAGACGCTCCAGAACCCGGAGGCCATTGAATGATGGTACGTGGTTGGGCGCCGAGGCGGGGGACCATTTTCGTGACGTCACGAAAATGGTCCGGGAGGGCCTGCCGGGGTGCGGAACCGTGCGCCCTGAATCGGGAACAGCGAGGTATTGACGACGCAGTGCTCACGCGCTACGCGCCCCCCAGCATGAGCCCCTACTCGTTCGCTTGCAGCCACTCCCGCAGAGCCGCATTCATCTGCGACTGCCAGCCGCGGCCCCGCGCGCGGAACTTCTCCACCACGTCGGTATCGAAGCGGATGGTGGTTGAAACCTTCTTGCTGCCCGGGGGCCGTCCGCGCTTCGCGTGGTATGCGGCGATGCCCGCATCCATCTCAGCCGCAGTGAGCGGCCGATCATCCTCGTCCTTTCCGTCCCAGACGAAGTATCCGCCCGGCGGTGGCGTCTTCATGCCCTTCAGGATGGCTTTACGCGTCGGGCGGGGC
>JAENWE010000285.1 GCA_016650185.1 Vicinamibacteria bacterium
CTTCCGCTGCTGTCCGAGAGTGTACGAGCCCACCACCTTGTCCGACGTGTAGCGCCCGAAGGGCACGATTACCCCGGGGGAAATGGTGAAGCGGGCGGGGAGAAACTCGGAATCGTGCGTGTAGTCGATCCCGGCCTGATCGCTGTTGTGAAGCTCGAGATCGAGGTTGGCCACAAGCGTCCGGTTCTCGAGCCGGCCGGTCGCGGCGCTGGTCACGCGGTCGAAACTGCCTTGAAAGGACAGCTTGCGCACCACCTTGCTCTTCGCCGGTCGCGGGCTAAAGCGCGCCTGCGCGAAGCTGCGCCTGAAATCGGTGCGCCTCAGGAACCCGACCTCCGGGTTGAAGCCGCCTCCGACCAGAAGATGTTCGAGGGCGAGGCCGTAGCGATCGGCCACGTAGTCGAACCGGCCGCGGTAGCTCGCTTCGTCCTCGGACCTCCCTTCCGTCTTCGTCCGCGCGTAATAGCCGGTGAGCGTGGTCTCGTCCGTGAATCGCAGGACCGCGTCGGCCCCCGCGGCAAAGTTCGAGTGGTCGCCCCCCGAGGTCTCCAGGCGCTCGGTGGCGATGACTCCGATGCTGCTCCTCCTGAAAATATCGCGCTTGATTCGCACCGCCGAGAAGTTGGTGGGCGCCGCACCCGCCGACTCCTTCTCGCCGGTCTGGATGTTCAGCAGGCCAATGTCGAAAGCACCCGCCTTGCCATTCACGCGGCCGCCGATGCGCACGGGGACGCTCTGGCCCGCGCTCAGGCCGATGCGACGGCTGAAGAACAGGATGGGGACATCCGAGCCCGCGGCAACACGCGCGCGATCGCCGAAGGCGAAGATGCCCTGACCCTCGAGAAAGAAATCCCGCTTTTCCGGAAACTGGAGGCTGAAGCGCGTGAGGTTCACCTGCTGCAGGTCCTCCTCTACCTGGGCGAAATCGGTGTTGACGGTGAGGTCGCCGGTCAGGCTCGAGGTGAGTCCGTACTTCACGTCCAGCCCGACGGCCGCGTGCGCATCGTTGGTGAAAGCCGGGGCGGCCAGCTGGTTGGTGGTGAGGGAGGAGAGAGCGTACGGCTTGATCTCGAGGTTCTTGGCCAGGCCGGGGGCGTCGAGCCCGACCAGGGTGCCCGCCTCCTGCATCTGACTCACGCCGGCATTGCCGTAGGACGACGGCATCAGGGTGAGCAGCGAGGTCTCGTTCTTCCACTTCACCACCCGGCGGAAGTTGATTCCCCAGACCTGAGGCCCGGGCCGTCGGTAGCGGAGCGATTTGAAGGGGATGGCCATCTCGAAGGTCCAGCCGCCTTCGGTGGTGGCGGAGCGGACATTCCAGGCCGTGTTCCAGGCGATGAGTTGCTGCCCCTCGCTGATGGCTTGATCGCGAAGGGCCCCCAGCTGGTTGGTCTGGAAGAAGAAGCCGTTCCTCCGGTCATAGTAGGTGTCGAAGACAACGGTGATGTTGTCGCCCTGGAAGATGTTGTTGTGATCGCGCCGCAGTTCCGTGGCCACCGCGCGTTCCGGCTGGCTGTCGTGACAGTATCCGGAGACGTAGAGCGTGTCATCGTCGAAGAGAATCCAGACCTCGGTGGGCTCCGTGGCGAGTTGTCCTTCCCGCGGGAACTGCTGGATGAAACCGGAAGCGGCCGGGGTGGTCCGGTAGAAAGCGTCGTCCAGGCGGCCGTCCAGATCGAGCGGTCGGGCGATGCGGACGGCGCGCATGGTCGCCTGGCCGGCAGGGTCGCGGCTTATCGTTTCCGGGGCGACGGGCGCGGGCGGACCGTCGATCACGGGAAGGTCTCCTGAGGCGGCCGGGGGTGGTAACGGAACTGGCCGATCGAGATGGCTCGATCCCGGAGGGGCGGCCTGCTCCTCTATCAACGCGTCCGGGAGCCTCGAACGATACTCTCCGGCCACCGCCTGGCCGACGAAGGGCAGGGCGGCCAGAAGGGCAGCCATGAGGGTCGAGCGGTCTGCGCCCATAAGCCGCGAAGTGTATCCCGGACCTCTCCGCCTGCGCATGGGTCGGCCCGGATTTCGAAGACCCCCACTCTTCCTCATGTTCGCCGCGGTTTGTGTGGTCGGCGCGATCGCTGCGACCCGCGTGATCGAAACCCAGAACCGTAGCCAGGCGGAAATCGCGCAGTAGGCCCTGACTCCGCCGGGCTCGCCGCCCCCGCCCGGGCACCCAAGCCGCTTGGCAACTCCGCGCCGCGGCCCCCGCGGAATCTTCCGGCTGTGTAACATGCTGACGCTCGCCACAACCGCCCCTGGCCTGTCGAGTTGCACAGTCACAAGACCAACTGCCCAAGACAACTGCCCAAGACAACTGGAGGAAGAGACATGAAAACGAGAACACGTTTTCTGACGTCAGCGATCGGTGCCGTGGCGATTTTGCTTTGCTCAGTCGCGCCGATGTTCGCGCAGGGCGGCGGTGCGGGCGACGCGCCGATACCACAGCTGCAGTTCCGTCTCGTGGAGGACTTCTTTCAGTATCCCCCGGGATCGGTCATCGGCCGCACCACCGGCGTGGCCGTCGGGGCCGACGGCACTATCGCCACCCTCAACCGCGGCTATCGCCCCGTGATCGAGTTCAACGCGGACGGCACCTTCCTGCGCTCCTGGGGCGAGGGCTCCACGATGTTCCATGGCGCCCATGTCTTGCGGTTCGATGCCCAGGGCAATCTCTGGTACGTGAACGCTGGCGACAACAACGTCTTTCGCTTTGACTCCAAACGCCGCACCATGGGAACGCTGGGAACGAACCCGGAGCCCTGGACCTGGCTGACCCACGTTTATGAGCACGGGGCGCGCAGCGTGACCGCCTTGTATCAGCCGACCGACATCGCCTGGAGCAAGGATGGCACCAGCTTCGTCGCCGACGGATACGGCAATTCCCGCATTGCCAAGTTCAGCAAGGACGGGAACTTCGTCACGTCCTGGGGGCAGCGGGGCAGTCGGCCGGGCCAGTTCAACACCCCTCACGGTCTCGTGATCGACAAAAACGACATCGTCTATGTCGCCGACCGCGGCAACAGCCGCATCCAGGTCTTCGACATCGAGGGCAAACAGAAGGCGGTCTGGGACCTGCCGACTGCGCCCTGGACGCTCTGCCTCACCAACGGCCCCGAGCAGGTGATGTTCGTCGGCAGCGTGGGCCGGATCTACAAGATGGATCTCAACGGCAAGGTCCTGGGAGCCTTTGGTCACGGCGGCCGCATGCCCGGAAGCATCGACTCCGTCCACCAGATCGCCTGCCCGGACGAGAAGACCCTGTATCTCGCCCACACCTATGCGTCGCGCTTCGACAAGTGGGTCGCGCAGTAGCACTCTGACGCCCTGGCCGGCCTGCGCCCTCGCCTGCCCACCGAACAGGCGAAGTTGCCGGGCTCGCTTTTCGTCGAGGGCCGCTTCACCGCCGTCCAACAGAACCGCCGGCGCACCGAAAGGGCGCACCGCTGCGGCAAAATATCTCGGCGCTTTCATCGAAGACGTCAAAGTCTCTGGGCTGTTGGCCAAGGCCATTAATTAAGGACAACAAGGTTGCGGGGCTGTCGATAGCGGATTGTAGGGACTGCTTTTCCGCGCTCGCATTATCCGCCCTAAGTCCCGCTTTGCGGTTGTGCTGCCTGCTGAACGTCGGGCGCGCCAGCGTCGCGTCGAGTATTCTGCCGTGGTCGTTCGAGCCGACCATGCACAGTGAAATCATCTACGACGTCCTGGTGGTCGGCGGGGGCAACGCCGCGCTCTGCGCTGCCATCAGCGCGCGCCTCACGGGGTCCACCGTGCTCGTGCTCGAAGCGGCGCCGCAGGCGCTCCGCGGCGGAAACAGCCGGCACACCCGAAACCTCCGCTGCATGCACGAGGGTCCGGCGGATCTCCTGACCGGGTCGTACCCGCTCTCGGAGTATTTCAAGGACCTGCTTCAGGTCACGGGCGGACGGACGAACGAGAAACTGGCTCTGATGACGCTGCGGGAGTCGTCGAACTGCCAGGAATGGATGCGGCAGAAGGGCGTCCGATTTCAGCGGGCCCTGGGCGGGACCCTCCACCTGTCGCGCACGAATGCGTTCTTCCTCGGGGGAGGCAAGGCGCTCTTGAATGCCTACTACCGGGCCGCCGCGGCGATGGGAGTCGAGATCGAGTACGACGCGGAGGTCCGGGGCCTGGATATCCGGGACGGACGCTTCCACTCGGCCACCGTGCTCCGCGACGGCGGGACGCGAACGGTTCGCGCTCGCGCGCTCGTGGCCGCCTCGGGCGGGTATCAGGGAAACCTGGAGTGGCTGAAGGAAGTGTGGGGAGACGCGGCCGATAACTTCATCATCCGCGGCACGCCCTACGATACGGGGACGGTCCTTCGCGGTCTCATGGACTGCGGGGTCAAGACCGCGGGGGATCCGGCGCAGTGTCATGCCGTCGCGGTCGACGCGCGTTCCCCACGCTTCGATGGGGGCATCGTCACCCGGGTCGACTGCGTCTCATTGGGGATCGTGGTGAATCGCGACGCTCTTCGTTTCTACGACGAAGGCGAGGACTTCTGGCCGAAGCGCTATGCGGTCTGGGGGAGGCTGATTGCGGAGCAGCCTGATCAGATCGCCCACGCGATCATCGACGCCAAATCGATGGGGCTGTTCGTGCCCCCGCTCTACCCGCCGCACCAGGCGGGCTCCCTGCCTGAGCTGGCCGCACTGCTGACCCTCGCCCCCGAGGCCCTCGAACGCACGGTCGCCGCGTTCAACGCCTCGGTGCAGCCGGGCACCTTCGACCACGCCGTCCTGGACGACAACAAGACGGAGGGGCTCAACCCTCCAAAGAGCCATTGGGCCCGTCCCCTCGATACCCCTCCTTTCTTCGCCTATCCCCTTCGGCCAGGGATCACCTTCACCTATCTCGGGGTCGAGGTGGACGAGAAAGCCCGGGTCGTCATGAAGGACGACAAGCCGGCGGAGAATGTCTTCGCGGCCGGGGAGATCATGGCGGGCAACATTCTTGGCCAGGGGTATCTGGCCGGGATCGGCATGACCATCGGGACGGTTTTCGGGCGCATCGCAGGTGAGGAGGCGTCGCGCGTTGTCCACGGTTGATTCCGTCCCGCTGTTGCAGCTCCTCAAGGACGGGGAGCGGGCCATGCAGATCTGCAACGCCTGCCGCTACTGCGAGGGGTTTTGCGCGGTCTTTCCGGCCATGGAGCGCAGACTTTCGTTCTCGCCAAAGGACCTGACCTACCTCGCGAACCTCTGCCACGATTGTCGAGAGTGCCTGTACTCGTGCCAGTACGCGCCGCCTCACGAGTTCGGCCTCAATCTCCCGAAGGTCATGGCCGGGTTGAGGCGCGAGACCTACCGGAAATTCGCCTGGCCCTCGTTCGTGGTCAACATCCTCGGGCAAACGGGGCCCGCGCTCGTGCTGAGTCTTCTTCTGAGTCCGGCGCTGTTCTTTCTGGGAATGTTCGTCTTCCATGGGCCCGGGGCGGTGTTCTCCGCCCACTCGGTCGAGGAGGGCTCGTTCTATCGCGTCTTGTCTCATGGCGCCATGGTCGGAGGTTTCGGTTTCGTCGGGTTGTTCGTTCTGGTGGCCTTCGCCATGGAGTTTCGCAACTTCTGGCGGGGAACCGGTGGCCGTGCGGACTCATGGCTCGACGCTCGCGCGATGGGGCGTGCCATCCGGGACAGTCTGAACCTGCGCTACCTCGGTGGGGGGGACGATCAGGGGTGCGCCTACCCCGATGAACGGGCCTCGTCAACCCGGCGCTGGTACCACCATTTGACCTTCTACGGCTTCTCATTGTGCTTCGCGTCCACGACCTTGGCGGCGATCTATCACAACTTTCTCGGGTGGAAGGCGCCGTACGAGCTTATGAGCCTCCCGGTGGTTCTCGGCGTGGTCGGGGGCCTTGGCCTCGTGGCCGGTCCGCTGGGTTTGCTCCGTCTCAAATCCATTCAGGATCCAGAGCCTGCCGACCCGTTGCAGCGTCGGATGGACATCGCCTTTCTCGTCCTCCTGCTGCTGACGAGCGGCACGGGACTGCTCCTGCTGGCGCTGCGGGAGACCGCGGCGATGGGCGTTATTCTGGCCGTGCATCTGGGAGTCGTCATGGGCCTGTTTCTCACGATGCCCTACGGGAAGTTCGTACACGGAATCTACCGATTCGGAGCGCTCATCCGTTTCGCGAAGGAGGAGAGAGAATCATGACTTTCGGGACATTCCCAAGGGCGCGTGCGATCCGCACCCTGGTCGTCCTGGCGCTTGGTCCCGGTCTTGCGGGATGCGGCCGCCCTTCTCCCTCTTCGGATACCCTCACCTTGCTTGCGCCGGCCGCGCCGGGGGGCGGGTGGGACCAGACCGCCCGGGTGATGCAGCAGGTCTTTCGCTCCACCGGGCTTTCGGGAAAGGCCCAGGTGGTCAATGTCCCCGGAGCCGGGGGCGTTATCGGACTCGCCCAGGTCGTGAACGCTCACAGGGGCGACCCACACGTCCTGATGATGACGGGCCTCATCATGATGGGCGCCATCCTGACCAACAAATCCCCGGTGACCATGGATCAGGTGACGCCCCTGGCGCGGCTCCTCGGCGAGCATGAGGTCCTGGTGGTTCCCGCGGACTCGCCATATCGAACCCTCGCCGACTTCGTGAAGGCCTGGAAGGCGGATCCCGGCGCGCTCGCGATTGCGGGGGGGTCGGCCGGAGGGACCGACCACATGCTCGCCGGTCTTCTTGCCCTGGCCGCCGGCGTCGACGTGACCAAGCTTAACTATCTGCCCCACTCGGGAGGAGGGGAGTCCCTCGCTTCCCTCCTGGGAAGCCACGTGGCCGCGGGAATCAATGGCTACGCGGAACTCATACCCTTCATAGAGGCGGGACGATTGAGGGCCCTTGCGATCTCCAGTGAGGAGCGGCTGGCGGGACTGAACGTGGCCACGTTCAGGGAGCAGGGAGTCGAGGTTTCACTCGCCAACTGGCGAGCGGTCGCAGCACCTCCCGGCATCACGAATGAACAGCGATCCAGGCTCGTGGCTCTTCTGGACCAGTTGCATGGTTCCGAGGCGTGGAAAGAGGCCCTGCGCCGGAACAACTGGATCGATCTCTATTTGACCGGTGCCGAGTACGAAACGTTCCTGAAAACGGAAAACGAGCGGGTCGCCGCGGTGCTGAAATCCATCGGGCTCGTGAACTGACCGAATCACCGTCGCTTGCTCCCATCCACCGACGTGTCAAGAGATGAAAGTCGCGGAGCGGGTCCCGACCGGGCCGAGGTGGTCGTCGCCCTTGCCGCCATAGCGCTCGGTCTGTTCGTTTTCTTCGCCAGTTTCTCGATCGACCTCGGGACGGGCTACGACCGTATCGGCCCTCGCTTCTTTCCGTATGTCGTCGCCGCTGGTCTGGTCCTGTCCGGGAGTTTCCTGGCGAGGGGAGCTCTGCGCCGGCCGAATCCTTCCCCCACTGAGTTTCATCTTCAAACGAGCTGGCCGGCCATCGGCACTCTGGCCCTGGCACTCGGGTCGAGCGTTCTATTGCTTGAGCGCGCGGGGTTCATCCTGACCGCCGCCCTCTTGTTCTTCCTGGTTGCGCGCGCCTTCGAAAGCCGCCGTCCATGGCGGGATGCCGTGGTCGGATTGCTGCTTTCGGTCTTCGTCTACGTCGCTTTCACCAGAGGCCTGGGGCTAGTCCTGCCTCACGGTCTTCTCTGAATGGACTCGCTCCGACTGCTGGTGGACGGTTTCGGGGTTGCCCTCGAGCCCGCGAACCTTCTCTGGGCTTTCGCGGGAGTTCTGCTCGGAACCGCGGTGGGGATCCTTCCCGGAATCGGTCCCGCCCTCACGGTGGCGTTGCTCCTGCCCGTGACCTACGGGCGCGATCCGGTGGGAGCCTTCATCATGTTCGCCGGCATCTACTACGGCGCCATGTACGGCGGATCGACTACGTCGATCCTGATGAACACCCCGGGCGAGAGCGGCAGCATTATCACGGCACTTGAAGGAAACAAGATGGCGCGCGCGGGGCGCGCTTCGGCGGCCCTCGCCACCGCCGCGATCGGTTCTTTCGTGGCGGGCACGATCGGCACGGTCATGCTGACTTTCGCCGCGCCGATGCTGGCGAATCTCGCGCTCACCTTCGGCCCGGCCGAGTACTTTGCCCTGATCGTCCTCGGCTTCACCACCATCTCGTCGGTGCTCGGAAATACCCCGGCGCGCGGCCTCGTGAGCCTTTTCTTCGGGCTGACCCTCGGTCTGGTAGGCATCGATCTGCAGACGGGCCAGGCGCGCTATACCCTCGGATTGCCGCAGCTGCTCGACGGGATCCACGTCGTGGTGGTGGCGGTCGGCCTCTTCGCGGTGGGCGAGACACTCTTCGTGGCCTCGAGACCCCGCGCGCGCGAGCAGGTGACGCAGGTTCGAGGGTGGACCTGGATGTCGCGGGAGGATTGGGCTCGTTCCTGGAAGCCCTGGCTTCGCGGCACCGCTATTGGGTTTCCCATCGGCGCTCTTCCCACGGGCGGCGCGGAGATCCCGACGTTTCTCTCCTACGCTCTCGAACGGCGGCTCTCCTCCAAACCGGAGGAGTTCGGCCACGGCGCGATCGAGGGCGTGGCCGGACCCGAAGCCGCAAACAACGCCGCGGCCGCTGGCGTGCTCGTTCCTCTGCTGACCCTCGGACTACCGACCTCCTCGACCGCGGCTATTATGCTGGCCGCCTTCCAGCAATTCAACCTGCAGCCGGGCCCCTTGATCTTCACCCAGAACCCGGAACTGGTGTGGGGACTCATCGCGAGCCTCTATGTCGGCAACGTGATGCTCCTGCTCTTGAATCTGCCCCTGGCGCCTTGGTGGGCGCGGCTGCTCAGGATCCCGGCGCCCTTGCTGTACGGAGGCATCCTGGTCTTTGCGACGCTCGGAACCTACTCGCTGAAAAACTCCGCGTTCGATGTCGGACTGATGTACCTCATTGGGATGGTCGGCTTCGTCATGCGCCGGGTTGACATCCCGGTAGCGCCCGCCATTATCGGGATGATTCTGGGTCCGATGGCGGAGCAGCAGTTTCGGCGGGCTCTCGCCATCTCGCAGGGCGATCCGTCCGTGTTCTTCACGAGGCCCATCTCCGCCAGCCTTCTTTCTTTGGCGCTGTTCGCCATCCTCGCGGTTCCTGTGGTGCGCGCCTATCAGACCAGGAAAGCGCGCTACCGCACCTGATCTGTTGAGAAGCCCCTTGCTTTGGCGGGGCGGAACCGCGGTGGCCGGCTGGCCTCAAGCCTGCAGGATCGCACGCTCGCTGAGAAGCCGGTCGATGTCGCCGGCGTTGAATCCGGACTCGGCCAGTACTTCGCGGGTATGTTGGCCGAGGAGCGGTGCGGCACGCCCCACGGCTCCCGGCGTGCGCGAGAACTTGATGGGCACGCCGAGCGTGAGCACGGTGCCCGCGGCGGCGTGCGAGGTTTCGACCACCATGTCTCGGGCGAGAGCCTGAGGGTGCTGGTGGGCCTGAACGACGTCCAGGACGGGGCCAGCCGGAACGCCGGCCGAGTCGAAGGCCTTGATCCAATGGGCGGTGGGGCGGGTGCGGAGCTTCGCCCGGAGGAGCGCCACGAGTTCTTCTCGGTGCGCCATACGCCCCGCGTTGACCGTGAAGCGGGGATCGGTCAGAAGCTCCGGAAGCTCGACCACCTCGGGCACGCGCCGCCACGTCGTCTGGCTGGCCGCGCCCAGGTTGATCCAGCCGTCCGCCGTCGCGAAGGTCTGGTAGGGCGCGGTGAGCGGGTGCGCGGTGCCTTGCGCGGCCGGGGCTTCGCCCGTCGCGAGGCTCATGCCCGAGGCCCACAGGGTCTGGAACAATCCCGCTTCGAAGAGCGAGGTATCCACACGCTGACCGCGCGCACTCGTCTGCCGTTCGTGGCTCGCCGCGAGCACGCCGACCGCGGCCAGGACCGCGGCGGTGATGTCGGTGACGGGCACGCCGCATTTCATGGGCGCCGCCCCTTCCTCCCCGGTCAGGCTCATCACGCCGGACAGGCCCTGCGCGATCAGGTCAAATCCTCCCCTTTCGGCGAGCGGCCCGGTCCGGCCGAATCCGGAAATCTCACAGACAATCAGGCGAGGGTTGATCTCGGACAGGCGTTCATACCCGAGCCCGAGACGCGCCATGGTCCCGGTGCGGAAATTCTCGATCAGGACGTCGGCGTTCTCGACCAGACGGAGCAGGACGTCCCGCCCGGCCGGATGCTTCAGATCCAGCGAGAGGCTGCGCTTGCCGACGTTCAAAGCCATGAAGGCCGCCGATTCGCCGGCCAGTTCGGGAGGCCGGTAGTTGCGGGCCGGATCACCCTCCGGGCCCTCGATCTTGATCACGTCGGCGCCGAGGGTGGCCAGCAAGCGTCCGCACACCGGGCCCGCCATGATGTGGGCCAGTTCGAGAACACGAAAGCCCGAAAGCGGCCCGAAGTCAGCCATGGGACTATCGGCCCTCGAAACGAGGCGGGCGCTTCTCGAGAAAAGCGGTGATGCCTTCGGCGTAGTCGCTCGTCCCCGCGAACTCGTACGCTTCATTCCTTTCGTCTTCGGAGAGCGGTGCCTGATCCGACAGGCGACGGAGGAAACGCTTGTGCCAGCGATTCGAGAGCGGAGAACCGGCGGTGATGCGCCCCACCACCGCGGCGACTTCAGCCTCGAACGCACTGTCTTCAAAGACCCGGTTGACCAGCCCCAGCGCCTGCGCCCGGGCGGCATCGAACACCTCGCCGGTGAGCAGGATCTCGAGCGATCTGGCGTGGCCCACCAGGCGTTTCAAGGCCTGGAGCTCCGCGTGGGCCATGACCACACCGATCCGGCTGATCGGAATGCCGAAGCGGCTCTTCGCACTGGCAAGGCGCAGGTCGCAGGCGGCGGCGATCTCCAGTCCCCCGCCGACGCAGTCTCCCCGAATGGCCGCGATCACCGGATGGGGGCACTCTTCCACCGCGGCCATCGCTCCGGCGATGGCTTCGCCATACTGGCGCGCCTGGCCCTTGTCGTTTCGCGTCCTCGGGAACTCGGCGATATCGGCGCCGGCGGAGAAGACGTCATTCCCCCCGCGCAGTACCACGCAGCGAAGATCCACATCGGCTTGGAGCTCCGCGAAGCGCTCCGCCACCTCGAGCCACATGGCCAGGGTGAGGGCATTGCGCTTCTGGCCGCTATCCATCACCACGGTGGCCACGCCACCTTCACGTTCGACGCGGATCGCGGGTCTGCTGGACATGGTCTTCTTCTTCGGCCGGGACGTCTCAGAGTCTAGCGGCTGGTCGCTCCCCTCACCGGTAGAAGTACTGGCGCGTTCCGCTTCGCCCTCTTCGGTGCTCTCTCGGCAGGGGCGGGTCTCAAGCTGGAGGCCCACTTCCCGCCTTCGCTCATCGACGCCCATGACCTTTGGCTCGCCACGGACGCCCAGGCCATCTATTGGGCCGTGTTCGGCGCGTTGGTCTACATCGGCGTCGAGCCGATCCTGCGGAAAGCTCTGCCGCGGGCGCTCGTGTCGTGGACACGCCTGATCTCGGGCCGGTTACGGGACCCTTTGGTAGGGCGCGACGTCCTCGTCGGTGTCTCCGTCGCGGCCCTCGTCGTCCTGATTCGTTTCGCAGGAGCCGTCCTGCCCCCTTCCGCCGGTGGCGTTCCCGCGCTGCGGAATACCTGGGCCATCTCGGCCCTCGCGTCGCCGTGGCAAATCCCGGCAGCCCTGTTGATCGTTCCCTTCTACGCCGCGCTCACTGCCCTTTTCAGTCTGGCGGGGTACGTCGTGAACCTCGCGATCTTCCGCCGGCGCGATCTGGCGGTTCTGAGCCTCTGGGGGATATTTGCCATGGTCAGTCTGGCTCGTGTCCAGGGCATCGCCGGCGCCCTTCTTGAACTCCTCTGGTTCACCATCTTGCTGTGGGTCCTGCTGCAGGTGGGCGTCCTGGCAATGACCGTCACCGTCTACTCAATCACGATTCTGATACACCTCCCGCTCGCGACTGACCTCTCGGTGTGGTACGCGGGAAGGGCAGCGGTCGGGCTGCTGGTGATCTTTGGCCTCGCTGTCTACGGCTTCGTCATCGCCCTCGCGGGCAAGCCGATGTTCGGCCGGCCGGTTCTCGATGTGTGAGGGCGATCAGTGAGTGGAGGCCGCCGCGAAACCCGTTCAGGAATGCTCCAGACTGTCCGCGATCCGGATCTTGATGAACGCCTGGCGGGTCACACCCAGCCGGCGGGCGCGGCGATCGATCTCCTGCAGGAGTTCCACCGGAAAATCGACGTTCACCCGCTGGACCTCGCGACCCGGCCGCCTCGCGCTTCCAAGGTCCAGTTGGGCGGACAGATCAACGCCCGCATCATGCATCGCATCGAGCGACTCGGCCGCCCGCGCCCTACCCCTTGAGGTAGCGGTCTTCTTCTTCATTTCGTGCCCGCCTTACGGAAATGATGCGGACGCGTTCGCCTCGAACCGTGATGAACGCCGACCACACGTGTTTGCCAATTCTGCCGATAACCTGGGTGCGCGCCTCGTCCAGACTGCGTGCGCTGATCTCGAGTCGGTCCGGGTCCCGCCACAGCGCTTGCGCGGCCACAAAGTCAATCCCATGCTTCGTCCGGTTGGATGCCGACTTCGCGGGATCGAACTCAAAGTCCATTGAATATAGAAACTATACCATTCGCCATCACCTCGCGATGACGCCGAAATGACTGAAAGGGGCCTTCCGGAGCAGGCTCCTGGGTCGGTGTCCTGGCGGGACTCGTTTCGTGGGGGGTGGGAGCGGCGGCGCGACGACTCGATTCGCGCGTAACATGACCACACTTCCCGAAGGAGGCGACATGTC
>JAENWE010000286.1 GCA_016650185.1 Vicinamibacteria bacterium
ATTCCGAGAAATCACCTGGAGCAGCGCGGACGGCCTGAAACTCTTCGCCAGCGAGTACGGGAGCAAGGACTCGGGGAAGCTCCCGGTGATCTGCATCCCCGGCCTGACCCGCAACTCGCGGGATTTCGAGGAGGTCGCCCCCTGGATTGCCTCGATGGGCCGGCGCGTCATCGCCGTCGACCTGCGCGGGCGCGGCCGCTCCGATCGCGATCCCAATCCCCGCCACTACGCGCCGCCCACCTATGCCGCGGACATGGTCGCCCTGCTCGATTGGATCGAAGCGCCACGCGCTCTCTTCGTGGGAACCTCCCTGGGGGGCATCGTCACCATGACCATGGCTTCGAAGTCCATCGATCGCATCGGGGGCTCGGTTCTGAACGACGTGGGGCCGGTGATCGGCAAGGAAGGCTTCGCCCGTATCTCCTCTTACGCGGGCAAACCGGTCACGGTAAAGTCGTGGGCCGACGCGGTGGCTTATGCGAAACAGACGGGTGGTGTCGCCTTTCCTGATTACACCGACGCCGACTGGGGCGGGTTCGTTCGCCGCATCTTCAAGGAAGGACCGGACGGCGTGCCCAAACTGGAGTGCGACCCCGCGGTCTTTCAACCCATGAACCCGGTGTGGACCTGGCTCCTGACCCCTCTGGTGTGGGCGATGTTCCGAAAGCTGGCGAGCGGCCGACCGACCCTCCTGGTCCGGGGAGCGATCTCCGACGTGTTGGACGCGGAGACGGCGAGCCGGATGCGACGAGAAGCCGGAAACATGGCCTTCGTGGAGGTCGACAACGTCGGTCACGCGCCCACTCTCTCCGAGCCGCAAGCGCTGGAGAGCCTCACCCGATTCTTCAGCGAGGCTCCGTAGGGGATGCATCAACAGGATCGTTCGGATCGCAGCCGGAAGGCGATCCTCGACAAGGCGCTCAGCCTCTTCTCGAAGCAGGGCTACAACGGCACCAGCATCCGTGAGATCGCCACCGCCGCCTCGCTCTCCACCGGGATCGTCTACCACCTCTTCCCGGACAAGGAGGCGATCTTTCGCGAGCTGCTCGAGCGCTATTTCGTCGTCCTCGCCGCGCCCGATTTCCCTTTCAACCGAGCACTCGCCGAAGGCGCATTTCCCGACGACCTCGAAAAGCTGGGCCGGGCTTCCCGGGAGAGCGTGCGCCGCTACAAGGCCTACGTGGCCCTCATCTATGTCGACGTCGTCGAGTTCGAGGGAAAGCACATCCGCCGCTTCTACGCGGAAATGGCGCATCGGTTCGAGGCGTTCATGGCGGTGTACCCCGGCGCGGCGGCCTTACGGAAGAAGCTTCGCCCCGGCGTCTCGCCCGTTTCCGCCATCATGCTCGCGAGCCGCTTTCTGCTCCACTACTACGCGGTCGAGATCGTCTTCGGGGTCAAGAACCACTTCGGCAAGAACTCCGACGATGTGTTGAAAGAGATCGCGGACATGCTTCGCGACGGAATGCTGCGCCGCTGACGCCGGCCGGCCGTCCGATGGACGACGAGGCGCCCGCCTCGCGCCGGGCCTGGATCACGCTCTCCGTCCTCATCTTCGTCTACGTCTTCAATTTCGTCGACCGGCAGATCCTGGCCATTCTCGCGGGGCGAATCAAGGGCGATCTCGCGATCAGCGATGCGCAACTGGGCTTCCTCTACGGCACGGCGTTCGCGGTCTTCTACGCGGTGTTCGGCATTCCTCTCGGACTGCTCGCGGATCTTGGGAACCGTCGCTCGGTGATCGCCGTGGGCCTGGCCTTCTGGAGCCTCATGACGACACTTTCGGGAGTCGCAAGCAGCTTCCCGCAACTGGCCCTGGCCCGGATCGGGGTGGGAGTCGGCGAAGCGGCCTCGGCCCCGGCTGCCTATTCGATGCTCTCCGACCTCTTTCCGAAGCGCCAGCGGGCCACCGCGCTGGCGTTGTACTCGACCGGCATCTACATCGGTTCGGGCCTCGGGCTGTTCATCGGGGCCCAGATCGTGGAGCGCTGGGATCGGGCCTTCGCGGCCTCCACCTCCCCATTCGGCCTGGCCGGTTGGCAGGTCGCATTTCTGGTGGTGGGCCCGCCGGGAATACTCCTGGCCCCGTTCCTGCTGCTGATTCGCGAGCCCGTTCGCGGAGGGCGCGAAGGCCTGGCCGCGAAGGCCACGCACGCTCATCCGGTTCTGGCGGCTCTTTGGGAACTCGCTTCGCTGATTCCCCCCGTGTCCCTGGTTCTCATGGCTCGCCGAGGCGGCCCGTGGCGCACGAACCTTCTCGCTGGAGCCGGTGTGGCTTTTCTGGCCATTGTCCTTTCGTTGTGGTCCGGGAATTGGCAGCAATGGGTCGCCGTCGGTTTCGGCGCGCTCGTTGCGTTCACGTACGCCCAGCAGCTCCGACAGTCGGACCCGCCCGCCCATGCGCTGATATTCAAGACCCGCTCTCTGGCCCTGGCCACGATCGGTTTCTCCCTCCTGGCCTTCAACGGATACGCAGGCCTGTTCTGGATACCGGCCTTCTACGCCCGCTACCATGGCCTGCCCCTGTCCGAGATCGGCCTCGCCATCGGACTCATCTCCTCGATCGCTGGCCTCCTGGGCGTCACCCTCGGCGGCCTTCTCGCCGATCGTTTCCGAAAGAGGTCGCCGGCCGGGCGGCTGTGGGTGGGACTCATAAACGCCCTCGGCGCGATCCCCTTCTCCCTGGTGGCTCTTTATGTCCCGAACCCGAAGGTCTCGCTGGCTTTCTACGCGGTCGTCCAGATCTTCGCGTCACTCTGGGTGGGGGCCGGAGTCTCGACGGTCCAGGACCTCGTGCTGCCGCGCATGCGCGCCCGCGCCTCGGCCGTGTTCCTGCTCTTCGTGACCCTCCTGGGTCTGGCTCTTGGACCCTTCCTGGTCGGACGACTTTCCGATCTGCTCGGCGATCTCCGTCAGGCTCTGCTTTTCGGACTCGTGGTGTGCCTCACGGCCGCCGCCCTCTTCGCCGCCGCCGCGCGTTCGGTGGAAGCCGATGAATCGTCGCGGGCCGAAAGAGCGCGCGAGGCCGGGGAGGCGCTCGCTTTCAACCAGTAATGGGCCGTAGCAGCCCGTGGCGAAAGCCTGCTGCCAGGGGCGGATGAAACTACTCGCCGTGGTTAAGAACCCTGTCAGCATTGCCCGCTACCTGGCCGCGGCGGGCGAGCTGACCGATGTGCCGAGCCGCGCGCCGGGTCGCGGCCCGCCCTACTGGAAGAGCCAAGTGCTCCGGCGGCAGGCGCTGGGTGACGATAGCCCTGGCGGAGACCACGGCAAGGGCGACGAGGCAGCGTAACGAGCGGAAGC
>JAENWE010000287.1 GCA_016650185.1 Vicinamibacteria bacterium
GCGCAAGGTCAGCGCTGCGACCTCGAATCGGTAGCGCTGGTAGCAAGTGCCGCCGGCCAGGATCACGAGCGCCTCCGGGCGCACGGGCGGGTCCGAAGGCTTGAAATGCGAGGTATCGACCGGGTTGGGCAGGACCTCGGAGCTCCCAACACAGGGTCCCAGAAACCGCTCCGACGCCATCCGACAGAAAGCGCTCTGGTAGAAGACGTATCGCGCCCGCCGCATCAAGGAGGCCATCCTGCCGTTGACCGCCTCCCAGTCAGGACCGTGCCAACCTGGGTAGGCGACCCCATTCTGGTTCCAGACCAACCGCATCCCTCGGAGGCCGGCCGCCGACACGAGCAAATTTGGCCGCGGCGGAAGTGCGCTGCTCACGAGATACACGATATTGCTTGCGCCCGGGGCGTTTGGGAAAGCACGCTGTAGGTGCTGGAGCTTTACGAACCCACCCCGGCTTGTGCCGTCGAGGCCGGGCGCTTTCCGCCATCCGTAATACACCGTAGGTTCGGACCGTCCCCCGGATGCCCCCATCGGAGCCAGGGCATCCAAGAGGCCCGAGGTCTCCCTCCAAAGTCGCCGACCGGCCCGTCGGGAGAGACCGTCGCGAACGGCTGGCTTCATGAAGCCACTGACTCTACCGTTGCTTCAGGCCTTCGCGCCGGGGCCTGAGGGCAGGACCGACGCGGTGATCGCCGCACGCTCACTGACCGTCGAGTCCTGCCCGAATTCGGCGAACGTGCTCGAGGGCCGCGGGGAGGCTTCCCGGAGACTAAAGTCTCAAGGAAGAATCGGTGTCCGAAAACTCGCCGTGACATTTCAGAAATTGCAGACTCCATCACCCATGAGCGCCAGCGTTCGCGGACTGCACGAAACCCGCGCCCAGGATGCGGCCTTCGCGGGGGGCAAGGCCGCCAACCTCGGGGAGCTACTGGGCAAGGGGTTTCCCGTTCCCCCGGGGTTCGTCGTCTTGGCCGCGGCCTATGCGGGGCTTGTCCAGCGTCTCGACATGGACGCCGAGTTGCGCGACCTTGGGAACGCCCCAGCGAACGAGCGGCCACACCGCTGCTCCTCGGTGCGCAGCCGGATCGAAACCGCGGAGATGCCGTCGGAGCTTTCTGAGGAGATCGTGGCCGCCCATCAAGCGCTTATGGCAAGCCGCGGGGCCGATGTCCTGTGCGCGGTGAGAAGCTCCGCCACCGCCGAGGACCTCGGCGCCGCGAGCTTCGCCGGTCAGCACAGTACTTACTACTACGTCGATGGGCCGCACCTGTTGCAGATGGTCCGGAGGTGTTGGGCCTCTTTGTGGAGCCCGGAGGCCGTCTCCTACCGCGCGACCCATGGCGTCGACGGCGCCTCGGTGCACATGGCGGTGGTGGTGCAGGAGATGGTCGCTTCGGAAATCTCCGGCGTGGCCTTCACCATGAATCCAGTGACCGGCAGCAAGGACGAGCTGATCATCGAGTCGAGCTGGGGCATGGGCGCCGCCATCGTCGACGGCCGGGTCACCCCCGACCGCCACGTGGTGGAACGTGACGGGCTGCGACTCCGCGAGCGGCGAATCTCCGACAAGCGCTTCATGGTCGCGTCGCATCTCGAGGTCGGTATCGAGGCTCGGCTCTCGGAAGTGCCGCATGCGATGCGGCGGCGCGAGACCCTCTCCGCCGAACAGGTCCAAAGCGTGGCCGAATGGTCGCTCCGGTCGGAGGCGCACTTCGGGAGGCCCCAGGACGTGGAGTGGGCGATCAGCGATGGCCGTTTCTACCTGCTCCAGTCGAGGCCCATCACCGTGATGGGGCGCGAAGAGGTCGGCCTGGGCGTCAAGGGTAAGTACGTCCTTTTCAAGCCGCTGGTCGAGAACTTCACGGACCCGCTCACCCCCCTCAGCAGGGACGTGCTGGTCATGATCCGGCCCCCCGGCCTGCGCTTCATCCGGGGCTGGCTCTACGTGGACGTCGAGTTCCTGCGGCGCCTGCTCCCCTTCGAGGTCTCCGTGGAGGAACTGACTGAGCATGCCTACTCGTTCTCCAGGAACGCGCCTTCCTGGCCCATCTCCCCGATCAGACTTCTGGCGCTTTTCCCCCTCTGGCTCCTCGCCTATCTCGTGAGCGCGGTGCCGCTCGTCCGGACCGCCTTCCTGCCCGACGACGCGATGGATGGCTACCGCGCCCTGTGCCGAAAAGTCGACGAGGATCCAGCCATGGGACCGGAGGCCGCCCTCGCCCGGCTCTTCATGCTGCCCAGCATCTTCGACCCGATCGGGAACATGGCGATCTTCGTCAACATCTTTTCTCTGCGCTTCGCGCCCTGGATGCGGGTGCTGCGGAGTCTGGTGCGCCGCTGGGCCAAGGACCTGAGGCCGGATGCCGAGGTTCTCCTTGGCTCAGGGTCGGAGGGAGTGCTTTCGGCGGACATGGGCCGTGGAATCTGGTCGCTGGCCCAGGAAGCGAGGCGCAGCGAGAGCGTGCGCGAGATCCTCCTGAGCCGCGCACCCGAGCGGATTCTGGCGGAATTGAAGCAAGCCCCGGAAGCCGGACCATTCCTCGATCATCTGGAGCGCTTCCTGACCAAGAACGGCCACCGTGCGGTGAAGGAGTTCGAGTTGCGGTCGGTGCGTTGGGAGGAGGATCCGGCGCCGGTTCTCGGCATGGTGCGCAACTA
>JAENWE010000288.1 GCA_016650185.1 Vicinamibacteria bacterium
GAGGCCACGAGCAGACTGGCGATGATGCCCATGGTCTTCTGCGCATCGTTGCCGCCGTGGTTGAGCGAGAAGAAGGCGGCGGAGAGAAGCTGCAGTCGCCGGAAGAGAGTGTCAAGCGTGTACGGATGCCACTTTCGAAACGGCCAGGTGACCGCCAACATCAAGGAGAAGCTGATCACCGCTCCTATGACGGGGGAGAGCACGATGAAGACAAGTGTCTTCGTCCAGCCCGCCGGAATGATGGCGATGAAGCCGCCTTTCGCCACCGCCGCTCCCGCATACCCTCCGATCAGCGCATGCGAGGACGACACCGGAATTCCGTAGTACCAGGTGATCAGGTTCCAGAAGATCGCGCCGACAAGCCCGGCGAGGATGACGTCCGGGGTCACGATGTTGACGTCGATCATGCCCTTGCCCAGAGTCTTGGCCACCCCGAGCCCGAAGACGAAAAGAGCCATGAAGTTGAAGAAGGCAGCCCACAGCACCGCGGCCTGGGGTGACATCACGCGCGTGGAGACTACGGTAGCGATCGAGTTCGCCGCGTCGTGAAAGCCATTCAAAAAATCGAAGAACAGGGCCATCAGGATGATGAACCCGACGAAGGAAAAGACGATATCCATGATCTTGTTTGTCCTCGGCCTCTTTAAGGGGAAGCGAGGCTTAGGCGTTCTTGATCACGACGTTGCCGATGGCGTCGGTGTAGTCCTTGCAAGCGTCGCAGGCGCTCTCCAGTCCTTCGTAGACTTCCCTCCATTTCATGATCTCGATGGGATTTCCGCCGGTCTTGAAGAGTTCGCCGATCACGCTCGTGTACAGGGTGTCCGCCTGATTCTCGAGTTCAGAGACGCGCACGGTACCGGCCTGAATCTTCTGCTCGTCCGCCAGATTCCAGATGAGGGAGGTGATCCGGTCGATCTCATCCGCCATCTCCTTCAGGACAAATGCGAACTGACGGAGCGCCGCGGGCGACTCGCTCAACTCGAAGACCACAAACAACTGAGCCACGCTCTCGATGTAGTCGAGGATATCGTCGAGGTGGGTGGCGATTTCACGGATGTCGTCCCGATCGAACGGGGTGATGAAGGTCGAGTTGAGGGCGAGGAAGATCTGCTTCGTAATCGCATCTCCCTCGTGTTCGATGGCTTTCAATTCCACCGCGCGAACCCGCCGATCCTCAAGAGACGAACTCGTGGCTATGGTCTCGAAGACCCGGACGGCCTTGACGAGGTTCTTCGTGTCCTCCGCCAGTAGTTCGCGAAAGCGCTCCTCCTTGGGCATTAGCAGTCGAACAAAAGAGTCGAATTTCACTTGTGAACCTCGGTATGAGCGGAGGGATTTTCGGCCCCCCAGGTTTTCGGAGCCCGGGCGGCTTTTTCGGAGACCTTTGACCTGCGAGCATATCAGTGGAGTTTTGGACCTTTGTACCAACCCCTTGAGGCCGTCCGGGCAGGCGCACCTCGAACCAGGAGCGATTGGGCCCGAGATTTCGCTTGTGGTCGCACCAGCGCCTCGCTAAGAGTCGAGGAACGTCGGAACAACTTTTGGAGGAAAGTATGCGGAGAAGCTTCTTGCGTGCATTCGGAATCTTCCTGGCCCTCACGGCCTCGACTGCGTTGGCCCAGAGCCAGATCACGACTGGTGTGATTCAGGGCACCGTCGTCGATCCTCAGGGGGCCCTCGTGCAGGGCGCCAACATTGAGGCAACCAGCGTCGACACGAACCAGACCCGCGCCCTCGCCACCGGGGCCGATGGCCGCTTCGTCTTTTTGCAGTTGACCTCCGGCCGCTATGTCTTGTCCGTGAAGAAAGCGGGATTCGCCACCGTGGTTCAGGAGAACCTGGTTCTGACCGTCGGCCAGGCCATCAACCTCAATCTCAAACTGAAGGTCTCCTCGATCGACGAGACCGTGACCGTCACCGCCACTTCGACCGTGGACACCTCACGCACGGAAAAGAGCACGACCCTGAATGAAACGACCATCAGCACCACCCCGGTTCTGGGTCGCAAGTTCGAAGACCTGCTGACCCTCACCCCCGGAGTGAGCGTGGTGCAGGGGCCCGACGGGGACGAGATCACGTTTGCCGGCCAACGAGGCGTCTTCAACAACATCAGCCTTGACGGTGGTGACTACAACAACGGCTTCTTCGGCGAGCAGATGGGCAGCGAGCGGCGGTCGATATCACTCTCGAGGCCATCAAGGAGTTTCAGGTGGTGGCGAGCGGCGCCAATGCCGAGTTCGGGCGCACCGCGGGCGGGGTCATCAACGTCATCACCAAGTCCGGGACGAACGACATCAAGGGAAGCCTTTTTCACTTCCAGCGGCTCGAAGGCCTGACCTCGAACACTTCGGATGGCAAGCCCCTGAAGGACTTCCATCGCGAGCAGTTCGGCGGAACCATCGGCGGCCCGATCGTCAAGGACAAGGCCTTCTTCTTCCTGGCCCTCGAAGGGATCCGGGAGAACTTTCAGCGCCCAAATCTCTCCGAAGCCATCGGCGCTCCCTGCTCGGTGAGCGCGCCCACCATCGGCGCCAACGAATCGCTGATTGCCTCGAGCCCTGACTGCCAGCGCCTGGCCCTGCTGAGCTTCATGCAAACCACCCGAAACGAGAACGAAGGCCGGCCGGTGGATCACAAGATCAACAACAATGCCGTGCTGGCCAAACTCGATTGGGCGCTCAACTCCCGAAACAATCTGGCCGTCTCCTTCAACTTCAACCGCTCGCGGAACGAGAACCAGACCTTCGACGTGTCGACGTATGGCAACTCCGCGAACGGCACCGAAGGCGCCTCCAAGATCAGCGTGGCGAATCTCAACCTCTTCACCACCGTCTCGTCGACCAAGCTGAATGAGTTTCATCTCACGTTCTCCCGGGAGGACCGGCCGCGCGCGACCAACGCCTCGAATATCCCGGCCGACACCGGGATGGGCTTCGGCCCGACCTTCCGTTTCGGGAACCCCTTCTTCCTGGCCCCCACCGTGGACGAGTTGATCAAGCGGTTTCAGATCAAGGACAACTTCTCCATTGTGAGCGGGAAACACACCATCAAGGTGGGAGCAGAATGGCTCCATACCAATAACTCACAGGTGTTCCGAGAGTTCTTCAAGGGCCGGTACCTCTTCGACAGCGTGACCGGCTTCTTGCGCTACGCGTCCCCGGCCGCGCCGGGCGGCTTCGGGCCCAACGCTCTCTCCTGCTCCAACGGAAGCTACGTCACCTATCCGACGCCCTGCCCCTCGGGATCTTCCACCACTGGCGGCCCGCTGCTGTTCTATCTCCAGAGCAGCGACAACCAGGGGATTGCTGCGGACTCGGCCGGCGCCTCCGACATCAACAACGAAGAGCTATCCGCCTTTGTGCAGGACAAGTGGCAGGCGACCCCGAACTGACGGTGAGCTATGGCATCCGGTGGGACGCCGAGTACATGCCCGAAACCGTGGATCCGAAGACCACCGCTTTCGCGTCACTGTTGAACGATCCCCGGTTCCCATCGGATGGCACCATTCCGGACCAGACCATGCAGTTTCAGCCCCGGCTGGGCCTCGCCTGGGACGCCAAGGGTGACGGCAAGTCGGTGATTCGAGGCAGCGCCTCCGTCCAAACGCCCTATTGTGGGAATCAAGCTGCTGGTGCTAGAAATAGGCTTGGGCAGCAGAATGAAACGATCATCGCGCGAAGTGAGTCAGGGCTTCCTGGCCGTAGCCCTGCTGACCGCGTTGATCGGTGTGTGTCCCTGCATTCCCGGGGGCGCTTCCGAGATGGATTGCTGTCTCCCTGGGAGTCTCGCCATGTCCGCGATGTGTTGTCCCGGCGCCGGGACGCCCACGGAGGCCGCAGCTTCCGCGGTTTCGCCTGGCACGGCGGCGGTGGACGCGGCGAGCTTCTGGTCCCTCATCGAGCCAGGGTTTGCGAGTCCCCCGCTTTCGTCCCAGAACTCGTTCGTGCCCCCAGTCGCCGCGCGCAGCATCCTCAGGATCTGACCTTCATGAAGCCGGCGCGCCTGATCGAGGCGCGTCTTTCCTTCTTCTTCGTGGAGGTTCGTCGATGTCCCTTTCCCTGTTTCGCGGCCGCTTTCCTGCCGGCCCATCATTCGCCGCTGTGGCCCTGCTTCTCGGCGCCGGGCCCCTGGCCCGATCGCAGGACATTTTCCCCCTCGCTCAGAACCAGGCTGTTCGCGGTCTAGTTGAGGAGGCCCTGGAGCGCAATCCCGACATCCGGGCGTCGCGCGAACGGACCCTGGCCGCGATGGCGCGCATCGATCACGCGGCCGCGCTTTCTGATCCCGTGGTCTCCGTGGGCTACGAAAAGGGGGACGCCTGGCTTCCCGGCGGCGGCGCCGACACCGGCCCCCGCGTCGCGGTGTCCCAGGAGCTTCCTTACGCGGGTAAGCGAGGGCTCCGGCGCGACCTCAGCACCCGCGAGGCCGACCTTACGCGTCACGAGAGCGGGAGCGTCGCCCTGGGTGTCATCTACGCCACGCGCAAAGCGGTCGCCGACCTTCTTTTGGCCCGCGAGAACATCGCCATCATCCAGGATCAGCGAAGCGCCACCGCGGACATCGAGGAACTGACCCGCTCCCGCTACGCGGCCGGCCTCGCCGGTCAGCTCGACGTCCTGCGCGCCCAGGCGGAGGTCGCGCGCTTCGACCAGATGCGCACTCATGAAGAAGGCCTGGTGGCCTCGGCCATCGCCGAGATCAACCGTCTCCGCGGCCAACCCGGGGGGACGCAGGTCGATCTGGACCTGCGCCTCACCGACCTCATGGCGCGGCCGCTGGATCTGCCATCGCTCGCGCCCCTGCTGACCCGCGCGCATGGCGAGACTCCCGAGGTCCGCGCGGCCACCACGATGGTCGAGCGGGACCGGCTCGTGGTCGACATCGCGCGGCGCAACCTGAAACCGGATTTCGTGGTGTCGAGTGCTTATGCCTTCCGGGGATCCTTGCCCGATCGCTTCATGCTGGAGGTGGGAGTCATCCTGCCCGCGTACCGCAAGAGTAAGCAGAGACTCGCGATCGCGCAGGCAGAGGCCGAACTTCGCTCGAGCCAGGCCTCTCAGGAGGCCATGGTCCTCCGGGCGCGCGCGGCGGTGGAAAAGGCCTACGCCGACTACCGGGCTGCCGTCCTGGAGGCCCGCACCATCGAACACGAAGTGCTGGTGATCGACGCCCTCGCCGTCGAGTCGGCGCTCGCCGGATTCCGCTCCGGCCAGACCCCTTTCATCTCCGTTTTAGAAGCCCACCGCGTTCTCTACGAGGACCGCCGACAGCACGCGGAACTCCTCTTTCACATTCTCTGGCATTCAGCGCTGCTCGACGCGTTCGGCATGGAAAGGCAGTCGTCATGAAGAAACTCGCCCTCGTCGTCTCCGCTTTGGCGCTCGTTCTCGCCGGATACGTGGCCGGCGCCCGCCGCGCCGACGCCCCAGAAGGAGCGGCCACGAAGATGGACCGGAAGGTCGCCTTCTACCGCTCGCCCATGGATCCGAGCATCCATGCGGACCGTCCCACTCAGGATTCGATGGGCATGGACTTCATCCCGGTCTACCAGGACGAAGTCGAAGCCCCCGCATCCGACGTTCCCGGACGGGCCGTGGTGGTGATCCCGGCCGATCGCCGCCAGCTTCTCGGCGTGCGAAGCGAGGTCCTGACCAAGGCTCCCCTGTCGCGATCGATCCGCACCGTGGGGCGTATCGTCCCCGACGAGCGCCGGCTCCACCACGTCCATACGAGGTACGACGGCTTCGTCGAGCACGTCTACGTCGACTTCATCGGCAAGTTCGTGAACCGGGGAGACCGGCTGTTGTCCATCTACTCTCCCGAGCTTTTCGCGACCCAGGAGGAGTACCTTCTGGCCCTTCGTGGCGCGGGACGGCTGTCAGGGAATCAGAGCGACGCGGCCGTCAGGGGAAGGGCGCTCGTGGATGCGGTGAGGCAAAGGCTCCTGCTCTGGGACATCCGGCCGGCGGAGATTGAGAAGCTCGAGCGCGATGGTGTTCCGCGACGCGATCTCGACCTTTACTCCGACGTGAGCGGCTACGTGATCGCCAAGCAGGCGGAGCACGGGATGCGCGTCACCCCCGCGGATTCGCTCTTCGACATCGTCGACCTCTCTCACCTCTGGGTTCTCGCCGATGTGTACGAGGCCGATCTGTCCTCCATCCGCCTGGGCATGTCTGCGGTGATCGAAACGCCCTCCGCGCCGGGTCGCAAGCTGCGCGGCCAGGTGACCTTCATCAGCCCCACGGTGGAGGCGTCGACTCGAACCACGAAGGTGCGCATCGAGATCGACAATCCCGGCGGGCTCCTCAAGCCGGACATGTTCGCCGACGTCTCCCTCCACGTCGATCTCGGCTCCGTGATCGTGGTGCCGCAAGATGCCGTCATCGACGCGGGCGATCGGAAACTGGCCTTCGTCGATATCGGGGAGGGTCGCTATGAGCCGCGCGAGTTGACCCTCGGGGCCAAAGCGACTTCCGGGTACGTGGTGATCTCGGGCCTGTCCGAAGGCGAGAGAGTGGTGGTGGCCGCGAACTTCCTGATCGACTCCGAGTCGAGCCTGCGCGCGGCGGTCCAGGCTATGAAGGCGCCGTCGAGCCCTCCGCTCTAGGGGATCACGGAGAAACGCCATGATCCGCTCCATCATCCGCTTCAGCGCTCACAACCGGGGCCTGGTCCTGCTCGCCGTGGCCGTGGCCGTGGCCTACGGCCTCTACACCCTGAAGCACATCCCGATCGACGCCATCCCGGATCTTTCCGACACCCAGGTGATCGTGTACTCGCGCTGGGACCGCAGCCCGGACATCATGGAAGACCAGGTCACCTATCCGATCGTGGCCGCTCTGCTCGGCACGCCGCGGGTGAAAGTGATCCGCGGCTTCTCCGACTTCGGCTTCTCCTACGTCTACGTCATCTTCAACGACGGGACGGACATCTACTGGGCCCGCAGCCGGGTGGCCGAGTATTTGGCCAAGATCCAGCCGCAGCTTCCCGACGGAGTGAGGACGGAACTCGGGCCGGACGCGACCGGCGTGGGCTGGGTCTTCCAGTACGCGCTGGTGGACGACACCCGCACGCACTCGCTCGCCGATCTGCGCTCGTTTCAGGACTGGAACCTGCGTTACCGGCTGCAGTCCGTGCCCGGGGTGGCCGAAGTGGCGTCCATCGGAGGCTTCGTCCAGCAGTATCAGGTCACCGTCGATCCCAATCGCCTGAAGGCCCAGGGCCTGTCGGTCGCCGAAGTGAGCGAGGCGGTGCGCAAGGGCAATTCCGATGTGGGCGGCCGACTCCTCGAATTCTCCGGGCGGGAATACATGGTGCGGGGCCGGGGCTACATCCGTTCCGTGGACGACATCGAGAAAATCGTTCTCAAGACCAACGACCTCGGCACCCCGGTGCTGGTGCGGGACGTGGGTTCGGTGTCGCTCGGTCCGGAGATCCGCCGGGGGGTGGCCGATCTCAACGGGGAGGGCGATGCGGTGGGCGGGATCGTGGTGATGCGCCACGGTGAGAACGCGCGCGAGGTGATCCGCCGGGTCGAGCAGCGTCTCGACGAGGTGAAGCCGTCGCTGCCCAAGGGTGTCCGCGTGGTCACCACCTACGACCGGTCGGAGCTGATCGACGCCTCCATCGAAAATCTCAAGCACGAGATGGGCATCGAAATCGTAATCGTGAGCCTGGTGATCATGGTCTTCCTCTGGCACATCCCTTCGGCCATCGTTCCCATCATCACCATTCCGGTATCGGTCCTGCTCGCCTTCATTCCCATGTCCCTCATGGGCATCTCCTCGAACATCATGTCTTTGGCGGGCATCGCCATCTCGATCGGCGTATTGGTGGACGGGGCCATCGTCGAGGTCGAGAACGCCTATCGGAAACTGGAACGCTGGCAGCACGGCGGACGGAAAGGCGACTTCCACCAGATCCGGCTCGAAGCCCTGCTCGAAGTCGGGCCTTCGGTCTTCTTCTCGCTGCTGGTCATCGCGGTGGCCTTCCTGCCCGTCTTCACCCTGGTGGATCAGGA